>NZ_NCII01000068.1 GCF_002256775.1 Novosphingobium sp. 17-62-19
TCATCACGTTGCCCCCTATGGCAGCATGATCAACCCGGCTTGGCCGGAGATCGCTAAGGCTACGCCGGCGAACCTACACCACCATATGGGACACGACCCTGATCACCCGCAAACCGTCTCAAAACCTGCTGCAAATCGTCAAAATACTTGGAGGTACGTGGCATGGCCTCACCGCCATGTGCTGTTGCCCATCCCACGATGATCGGACACCAAGCTTGTCGCTCCGGCAAGGCGATCGGGCAATCCTTGTAAAATGCTTTGCCGGATGTGACCGCAGGGCAATTTTGCGCGAGTTACGCCGGATTCCCCTGCGAGGGTGTCCCGAACCTTTTCAATATAGGCCTTCTCGAGCGGGAAACTGGTCAAAGATTTGGAAAGAAACTCGCCCTCTGACTGGCACCCTAGGCGAAAACTATCTCGCTTCCCGCCAACTTCAGGCAACAGAATCTGGACTGCGCTTCCATCCCCGCTGCCCAGTCAATCCCAAACCATTTACGACCTATCCGGCAGCCATCATTGCTGCAGTCCGATCAGACAATGGGTTGGTTGCCATTCACCGGACTTTTCTTGATCCGGAGACAAATCAGATCGCGCGCATCGACAAGCCGAAGCGCGCGCTCGGTCAACCGGGCGCGGGAGCCGTCCGCCTTGGTGGGAAGGTTACAGGTCAACTGGGATTAGCTGAGGGAATCGAGTCCGCGTTATCTGCATCCAAACTGTTTGGCGTTCCGTGCTGGGCCACACTTGGCAACGAACGTTTCGGCTCCGTATCGATTCCCGATAGCGTCACCGAACTCCACCTTTTCATTGATGCCGATCACGGCGGCAAACTTGCGGAAAAGCGGGCTCGCGCGGCGCACGCCCGAGTGGGGCGCAGAATCCTGACTCGCCCGCCGCCAATCAGTGGCCAGGACTGGAATGATGTCCTCATGGTTCGCCTCCGCCAGAGTTGTGCTGCCGTTTGAAACAGCATTTCACCGGGCAAGAGCTCCTCGACTCCGACAATCCCCGTTCGTTCGGTTTGGAGATGGGCGTAGGCAAGGTGCTGGGCCGCGAAAGTCCAGTCGAGCTCCGGTTGTTCGCCGACGGCATCAAGCAGCAGGTCAGCGTGTGAAGCAACGAACAGAAGCGGTCCCTTCTGCCGTAAAAGGACCGGAAGATGTCCGAGTGGGGCACGAAGGATCCAGGACGCGGCACCCTGCCGGTCAAGGCCGATGGCGCAATAGTTGCCCCACGTTCGCGTCGTGAGGACTTCCGGGAACATTGGGTCTCGGGGGGACTTGGCGGTGTCGCCAAAGTGCTGTCCGATCACCACACCGGAAACACTTGCAGCAATCGGTAGGTCCGCGCGCGCAAACACTGTCAGCCCCATCGCAATGTCGCACCGAACGAGGCCAAACAGCGCGATCCTGGCTTCGATAGCCTTCAGCAAGTCTGTGGGACCATGAGATCCGATAACGGCGAGATAGCGCTCGGGGTTCATAGCGCGAGGATCGGTTCGAAGCGCAGCACGCGATCGAGGGGATCGGTAAGTACGGTCTCGTCTGCCTGTGCCCAGCAATGGGCTTCGAAAGGATACGCCTTTACCCCGAAGACAAGGTGGACGACATGACCCTGCCGTCGTGCGCGACGTACGAACGCGATAGCGTCGGGCAGACAGCGTGGCTTGAATGGCGAAATGCGTCGGGCACGGTCCAACGCGTGAGCCAGCGCGACAAGACCTTTGGCTGGTCGCCTTGCAGGTATTGCGGGTAATCCCACGAGAATGTGATGAAGCGATTGCACCCGCAAGCGCAGCCGGGTCGCGGTGCAGCCCCACATCATGTCTGCGACATCGGCGAATGTCGCGGCAGGCGCAGCGCCTGTTTCAAGCAAACTGGTAGACGGCCGCGGAATCACGCCGGGTGCGATCCAGGATTTACTTACTGGCGCCGGGTCTCGCGTGATCAATCCCTTTGCCTCGAGCATGTCAGTGGATCGCGCGTCGTCCGCTATGGTTCCGCCAGCCTGCAGGGAAGACAGCATAGCCGCTGCGCCCCCGCCAAGTCGGCAGTACCGGTCGTTACGAACATCGAGGACAAGGACGAACCCATCGAACGCCGTGACCCCGACACCATCGGTAAGGCGATAGCGTCCTTTCCCGTTGAGGCCGGGATCATGGCTGGAGAGCGTTATCATGTCGGGATTTCGGGCAAACAGGCGCGCGGGGCTGTTTGAATCCTGCGCGCCTGCACCTGCGTTACTCGGCGTCGATACCGAGCACGCGGTTGATCACCCCGAACTCGATCTGGTTGCCGGGCGCGCCGAGCGTTTCGATGCTGGCGGCGCCGAGGTCTTCGATCTGTTCGACCTGATCGTCGTGATTGCGTTCCATGGCTGTCACTCCTTCAACTGACCGCACAATTGCAGTCACGTTCAGGCTATGAGCGGCGCTTCGCGATCTGAATTATATACGGCGCTGATTTCGCGATTGTTGAGGCCCATCCGTCAGCCCGTCCGATAGGCTGCGCGGACCAGCCTTGCCGCCGCCAGTGTCCGGCGATGATGGTACAGATGCAGTAGCTTGCGCAGGGCAGCGCGGTCTGCAAGATCGAGGGCATATTCCAGATGGCCAAGCTCCGCGCCGGCTCCATCGACGATATCGACCTCAAGCGTCCTCACCGCATGCAATCGGGCGCCAAGGTTTCCCAATGCCTTTGTATGTTCCGGGTTGGGCGAGCCCTTCGTGATTGACATGAAGACCTCTGCAATCCGATCGGCGTAAGGCAACTGTGACACGCCGCCCGTGCCACCGGGTTTGACCAATCTCGAGTTCTTGAGCGCCAAGCGCAGGATTTGCGCTTCCCAGGCATACATGTCCTTGAGCGCAGGCTCATCCAGCGGCGGCACGAAGAATCCGCCAGCCCTGCGGGACTCGACGAGTCCTTCACCGACCAGAGTGTTGAGCGCGTCGCGGACCGGGGTCACGCTCGATGTAAGTCTCTGGGCCAGATAGGCTGCGTCAAGCCTGTCACCTGGTCGGAAGCCGTGGCTGACGATCAGATGCCGAAGGCTCTCGTAAATCCGTTCGGCTGTCGGTCCAGCGCTCATGCCGCAGCCTGCGGACCTGCAAAGGTGCTTGCAGCCGCCATCTGGTCTGGCCGCAGCGCGTCTATCGCCCCGAGCGGCCGCCCGTCGTAGTCCCCCAGGAGAACCGAAGGGCACTGGCCCTCAAAATTCCCGAGATTGGGCCGGTGCTGACAATATCCGACAAGGGCTGCGAGTTCAGGGTCGAAAGTGCGGGCGATCTCGGGCGGATAAGCAAGCCACTGGTTTTCGTATGGTTTGAGCCAGCCCAGACTATAGCCGATAACAATTCCGCGCCGCGTCATGGCGGACATGTTGGCACCCGCGCCGTGGAGGGTCGAACCCAGGAAAATGAGCGCCGCACCGGGGGCCATCTCGCCGACGACAGCATTCCCGCCCGGCTCGGGATCAAGGGCATGGGCCCCGTGGCTCCCCGGCCACAGGCAGGTTGCGCCGTTCTCGCGCGTGAATGCGGTCAGGGGCCACATTACGTTGACGAGGTATTCGATTTCGCCGACGGGCCCGCGCCACATGTCCTGATCGCGATGCGGGAATTGCGCCGGCGCGCCGGGATGGACCGCAATCGCCTGGGTGGTGTTGAGCTGGATCCTGTCGCACCATGGCGAAAGCACCCGTTCCACAACCGACAGGACCAGGCGATGGCAGACCAGTGCTCGCACATGCTCTGAGCGGATCAGCAAGCGGCCGAAGCGTTTCGTCGTCGTGCCGTAGAAATTGCCCGTGCCGAACGGTGTCTGTTCGAATGGCTCGGCAAGATCCTCGTCGAGCGTGGCAATCGTCCGCAGCGGCAGCGCCCCTCGAACGATAGTGAAACCTTTGGAAAGCAACTGGAGCGCATGGCGGTCGATCTGCGTCGCCGCGAGATCTGAATGCGGTGCATTCATGACGGTCTCCTTTCTTTACGCCGCAAGTTGGCTGGATACGCTGGAGAAGCCGGAGGCGCGAATGCCCGCATCTGCCAGCAGGGCAGGGGTATGCGGTTCGATCACGATCCGTACGGCCGCAAGGTGCTCGCCGTCGACATTACAAACAGCCCCCAATCGCTCACATTGCCAGCCAAATTTGAGAATTTGGCCCAGCCATGCGGTCTCCGCGACCGCGCAATAGGCGGAAATGCCGTTAGCCAGCGCATAGTCTGTCAGCGCAACCACCAGGGCGTCGCGGGCCATGCGGCGCTCGCTCGCTCGCAGTTTGCGGTCGAGGCAGAACCGCGTGATTTCAAAGATCTCAGGCGCGGCAGGTGGCGGGCCGTCGCACAGCATCGGGAACAGGCCGGACAGGATGCCGTCGCGCACCGTTGGCAACAGCCTCGCCGAGGCAAGATGCGCACCGGCGTCATCGGTCAGTACGAGGTAGCATGCATGAAGGTTGTCGAACTGGTCGACCTCGTAGCGCCCATCGAGGACGGGCACATCCCATCCGAGCAGATCGACGAAAACCGATTTTCGGGCGGCAAACATGGCGCGCATGGCCGCAGCATCCGGCTCGGTGCCGGGCGAAATGATGTTCAGCATGACAGAAGTGCTCCTTGACCGGTGGGGTCGGGGCAAGGATCACCTCATGGGGGCCGGGCGGGCTATCCCGGAAAAGAGTTATAGACCCACGGGCCCACGTCATGGATCGTGATTGTTCGATCGGCCACGGCGCAGAAGGCCAGGGCCACACGCTTGTTCACGCCGTACCGGTCGCAGGCCATGCGAATGTGCTGGGCGACGGTCTCCTCGGAAATTCCGAGAATTCTGGAGATCTCCCAGTCGGATTTGCCGCGTGCGACCCACAATACACAGTCGCGTTGCCTTTCGGTCAGAATGTGGCGTTGCCGGCGTTCCAAAGACATTTGTGGAAACCAGATTCCCCGCGCGACTTCAAAAGCCTTGGCACCGAGCACCTGCGCCGGTGGCAGGAATTCGAGCGGCATCGCTTCGCCCCGCGGGTTCACGAATGTGCACGAGCCGCAGGCTTCCCCAGGTATGTTGACAGGAACAGTGTAGCCATCGCCGATCCCTTGGCGGCGGCCTTCCTCGAGAATCGCCTGGTCTCCACGGCCAAGAGGGATCAGCCTGGGCATGCTCGACCATTGGAACCCAAACCCTGTAACCTGGCTCGCGCGATGGACAGGATCACTCAGTGACAGCGATTGTCGATCGTAATGGTCGGCCCACTTGTCGGGGTAGTTGTGCAGCCGGATGGCAGTGCCGCCAGCCTTGGGCAGGTCAACGTGGTGGGTAAGGGCAAAATACTGAAAGCCCAGCGCCCGTGTGACCTCGTTCATGACGAGGCTCAATTCGTCCCGACTTCCTGCACTCTCGACAAGACCAAGTAGTGTTTGCGTTGATGCCTGCATGGTGGCCTGGCTGTGCCACGACGGAAGGGAGCATCTCCAATTGCCGATATCCTGCCGATCGCCCTTTCGCTGTCCAGGTTGGAGGCACCGCGGCTTCTCAGGACCTTGGATCGTCCAAATGTTGCGTGAATATTCCTATCACGGGGCGATTATGTTGCAATGCAAGATATCGCTGATTTGGTGAAAGTTTTTGGGCACCGGCAGCCTTATCCCGGGCGATTGCAACGAAGGCTTGCGTCAACTGGCGTACCGCGCAAGAATCCGTGCGTGAAAATGGACGTTGATCATCTGCCGTTGGCCCAGCAGGACGAGCTGGACCGAGTGACGCAAATCCTGATGGACGAGTTTGCAACCGCGATATCACGCGCAACGCAAGCCTGGAAAAAGAACGGCAAGATCCAGAAGATCATTCTGTTTGGCAGTTATAGTCGGGCCGACTGGGTTGATGAGCCGGAGAATGGCTACCAGTCCGATTACGACCTGCTCGTCATCGTTAGCCACGCGGATCTGACCGATATTGCAGAATACTGGTACGTTGCCGAGGACAGGATCCTGCGTGATCCGGCAATCGGGCGGCCTGTAAACATCATCGTCCATACGCTCGATGAGGTAAATCAAGGCCTGACGCGCGGGGAATATTTCTGGGTCGACATCGCCCGGGATGGAATCGCTCTGTATGAGTTGCCGGGTTCAGCACTAGCCATGCCAAAGCCGTTGGCTCCGGTTGACGCTTATACGATGGCGCAGGCGTATTTTGACCAATGGTTCCCAGGAATCGACGACCTTCTCGCTGGCGCTGAACTTTATCTCGAAAGAAATAACCCCAACCTTGCCGCGTTTACACTGCATCAAGCGACCGAACGCGCTTATATCTGCTATTTGCTCGTCCGCAGCCATTACGTGCCGCGCTCGCACAACCTTAAGTTTCTGCGCTCGCTTGCTGAAGACAAAGAGCCACGCCTGATCGAATGTTGGCCGCGCGCCACCAAGCTGGACCGGCGCCGTTTCGAGCTGGCCAGGCGCGCCTATGTCGAGGCGCGATATTCGTCCAGCTATGCGATCAGCAGTGATGATCTGCAGGCGATCAGATCTGCGATCTGCATGCTCCGCGACACAGTGGAAGCAGTGTCACGTACTTGGCTTGATGCTCTGCGCCAAAAGGCAGATCTTTGATCCATCTCTTGCGCCTCAGTAGCAATACGGCGCTATTCGGGCCTACCCAATGGGGCTCGTCATGACGGAAGGTAGCCCAAGCGACCTTGATCGTCGATCAGGCGCAACTTGGCGGGAAGCGAGGTGCCCCAACTCCATAGCACCAGATTGCGATCCTCTGCTGTTGCCTGCGGCGCATAACTGGGCGCGAGCATCCCGGAGAATCCTTGCTCAATCAAGCTCCGTGCAAGCCGCTGCGTCCCAGAGATCTTGTCGGTCAACATCGTGTCACGCCAACATGGATCGGCAAGCATGGCAGCGTCGAACCCGATTGATGCCAGCGCACCTGTGTCGGTGGCGTTGAAGACCTTCTCGATTTCGGCCGCATAGGCAACCAGTGTGATTGGTTGAAACGCGCCTGCCTGATTGGCCTCGCGCATCGCCGTTTCAGGACGAAGACTTGTGTAAAGTGCGGGTGTCCCCCTGGCATTGAAACGCCCACCAAACTGCGCGGCACCCTCACCTGACAAGGGTTCGCGTGCCCATAACGGGTTCAGGGCACGGTAAAGCGTTCCGATGAATTCCATGAAACGAGCTGATTGTGGTCAGGCGTGAATGCCGGCGTCGACTGCATCGATATACTCGAGGACATCGCTGCCCCGGCCAGCCTGAACCAGCTGCATGGCCGTCTGTCCCGAGAAGCCGGGAAGAACCTGGGATCGAAACCAGGCGTAGGCGACCAAAGGTGAACCAAACCGCGGCTCCACCTTGTTAAGCACCTCGACGAGTTCACGCAGGCGGCGCTGGATCCGGGGCTGGCGCACCCGAGCTGCACGCTGGATCGCATCCTTGCCAAGGCCGGCCGACCGGGCGAGATCGTCTGAACTCGTCAACAGCGCTGCGGCAATCCGCTTGGGATCGAACACACCTCGGCTGACATAGGCTTCCAGACTCATTTCACATCTCGATTTCAAAATAACTGACGGTATATAGCGTCAGTCCAAGTGAATTTCCAGTACCAACAGGATTGGGGCGAGCAATTCTGGCAATGAGCGCCTGAAACCAAGGGTGTGGTCATGCCGTCAGGCGTGAGCATGACCACGCGACCTTTATGGGCGGTTTGGCGGTACTGCACGGCTTTGCCAAAAGAAAAGGCCGATCTTACGACCGGCCTTGAAAGGTTTGGGAGAGGATGCCTGAAAGGCACCCTTCGTCTGCTCTGTGCATCTAAATGCTGCAAGTGCGAACCGCGCTGAATCGCTTGCAGAATATGCACCCTGTGTGCATCAGCAGTCGAGCGGTGTGTCGATATCAGGGGTAAATTGCGTCCCTATTCTCTGCTACGCAGCGATTGTGCGACTTCGCTTGGCCTTGGTCCGCCCAGATTGCCGATAGTCGATCTGATCCGCTAGCGATCCAGAGGCGAAAGCTGAAGCACGGATCGTCCGCAATGTTTCCACCTCTTCAGGATGGCGATCTAGAATTTCCAGCAGACCTACAGCAGCATCACTGGGCGGTGTGGACCCGTTTTCATATTTCTGGAATGCGCGACGACCACCGCCGATGATCCGGCCGGCCTCTTCCTGCGTTAGACGGAGCTTTTTTCGTACGGACCTGACGCGTGCGGCATAGGCAGCGCGCAATTCTTCAAAGGCGCCATCAAGCAGTTTAAGGTCGGCACCCGAATGGATCGAATCGCTGTCGTCGTCGGGATACCAGCCCGGAACCTCGACCGTGCGCGAGAGCGAGCCGACGCTGATCGCCTGCGACCGCACGGAACGGCTCAGGACCTTCCCGGTTTCCCGGTGAATGCGGGTCTGCGTCACGGTCATGCCTCCTTGAACGACGTCAACACGATGTCGATCAACGTTTCACCGGCGAATTTCAGATAGAGCCACAGTCCATCGAACGGGATGCGATAGCTTGGCACCCGCAATAACCTCGGGGTTCCTAAGTTTCCAGGATCCAAGTCATTGAATATGATGGATCTGATTTATCGGAATCGGGGTTTTTGCGGGTGCCCAGCTGTCGTGCCAGATTCTCGCATTCGGAGGGGTGTGGGCCGTTTCCGACTTCACGAAATCCCCCGGTTCAAGCGCCTGTACGACGTCAACTACATCCTCGAGCGAGTAACCCAAGGCCTGGGCATCACGTGTCGCCTTCAACGTGATTTCCAGGCCTTCCACATCACAGAATCTGGCCTGAATGGCGGCAAGGTCGTGATGGGGCCTTTTCTTTACCGCCACGCCATATACACCTTAAAGGTTGATTTTCAAGAGCGCGTGCGGTCCCATTGAAGCAGATCGCGACGTGCAAATATGCGTCCCGCCCGCATCGGAGAACGAGCTTTCGCGTATCGTTTTCCGGGCCTGATTGACTCAGGCGTCTGTCACGCGGCCCAGCATGTCCATGAAATCGCGCGCAGCGTTCTGGTCGGCGGCATCCTTGAATGCGACATCGAGATCGGGGGCATTGCCAAGGATGTACATGAGTGCCCACATCGCGAACCGGCGGCCGCGATCCTTTTCGAGCCAGAAATCGACCGCGAGCCGCTCTTGGTCCGCTTCGAGCATCGTCGGGCTGACAATGCCCAGGTCGGTCGTCCATTCGCACGAAGTAGACTGGGCGCCCGGTAGGACCGGGCGCCCGATCGATCAGCCGTTGACCTTGTCCTTCACCGCCTTGGCCGGCGCGAAAGTCAGCTTGCGCGATGCAGCGATCTGGATTGTCGCTCCGGTCGAAGGGTTACGCCCTTCGCGCGCCGGCGTGTCCTTGATCTTGAACTTCCCGAACCCATTCAGCGAGATTTCGTCACCTTTGGTGGCCGCATCAGCGATTGCGGCAAAAACGGCATCGACCATCTTGCGCGCATCGGTCTTGGTCAGACCTTCGCTGGCAGCGACGGCGTCAGTAAGTTCGGCGGTGTTCATCGTGATTGGCCCTCCAAAAGTCGGCACACGATTAACCCGGTGAGGTGGGTTCGTCCAGCTATGCGCCCTTTCTCGAATGGGAGGCCGCGCCGGTGAGCGGCAGGAGTGACAATGCCAGGAGAGGGAAGGGGGAGCGGGGGTGTGAGCCTGGCAGGCCGGTGGTCGGCGCAATCGGGCTCGCAAATCAGGAGCCAGTTCATGATTTCAGGAATTCCCCTCAACAAGCTCGCGCCATCTCCGCGCAATGTGCGCAAGCATTCGGATGCTTGCGCCGATGCGGAACTCAAGGCCAGCATCGCTGCGGTGGGTTTGCTTCAGAACCTCGTCGTCCGCGCTGCGCCCAAAGGGCGCTACACGGTCGAAGCCGGCGAACGGCGTCGCCAGGCGTTGCAGGCGCTCGCCGAAGACAAGGTTTTGCCGCGCGATCACCCGGTGGCCTGCCTCGTGCTCGATGCCAATGATGCGACCGCTGTTGAATCGAGCCTCGCCGAAAACTTCCAGCGACTGAACATGAACCCGGCCGACGAGGCGCAGGCCTTCGCCACCCTGGTATCCGAAGGTGCAAGCGCCGAAGATGTCGCCCGGCGTTTCGGGCTGACGGTCCGCTTTGTCGAAGGACGGTTGCGGCTCGCGAACCTAGCGCCTGTCGTATTCGATGCGCTGGCGGCCGGTGAAATCACGCTGGACACTGCCAAGGCGTTTGGCGCGACATCCGATCGAGAGATTCAGGCGCGTGTATTCGGGCAGCTGTCCATCTCGCATTACGCACTCAACGCGGCGAGCATCCGCCGGATGGTCCTCTCCGACACCGTTCGCGGAAACGATCCGCGCGCGCGGCTTGTCGGGCGCGAGGCCTATGAATCCGCTGGTGGCCGCGTCGAACGCGAACTCTTCGACGATGAGGACAGTGAGGCTTGGCTTGACGTCGGCCTGCTCGAACAGCTTGCGACCGCGCGCATGGAAGCCGAAGCGCGCGCCCTAGCGGAACAACACGGCCTTGCCTGGGTTCGCCCTACGCTCGACAACTACGCGAGCCACGAACTGACGACGGGACTTACACGCCTCGTCAGCGAACCGGCGCCCTTGTCCGACGAGGATGTCGCGCGGCTTGAAACACTCGATGCCGCTTACGACGTGGAGGCAGCCATTCTCGAAGACGAAGAGAGCGACGACGATGCGATCGCCGCCGCCGAAACCGAAATCGACCGGATCGACCAGGAAGCGCGCGCCATTCGGGATCGACCGTATGTTATCGCGCCGGACCTGCGCCCGCAGGCGGGCATGATCCTGACGCTCGGCCGCGACGGGACGCCCGTGCTGCAGCCGGTCTTCTATGGTGAATGCGTTGCGCGACCGGATGACGACGATGCTGATGGCAGTGTCGAGGCTGTCACGGAAAAGGGTGGTACCGGTCCCCGCCGCTCCGTCCTCTCGAAGCGGCTCGTCGATGAACTCGCCATGCAGCGACGTGATGTGTTGTCCCTCCACGTTGCGTCCGATCCGTCGCTCGCACTCGATGTGCTGGTCTTCACACTCGCCGATGCAGAGACGACCGACTGGAAAAACAAGTCCGCTTCGACCTTGCGCGGCGGGGTGCCGAACGGGCCGATCGTCGGCTTCGAGCCGATCGATGCCCCAGCCAGCGCTGGGCTGGCCGAGTTGCGGGCCAGTCTCGATGAAAGCTGGCGCACAGGTGAAAATCCCGCTGCCCGATTCGATCTGTTCCGCAGTCTCGATGACGAGGCCCGCGCCGCATGGCTGGGTTTTCTGGTTGGCCGTACGCTCGAAGCCAGTCTGAACCTCGATGGCGACCGGCGTATTGCGTTCATCGATCACCTTGGCGGCCTTGTCGGCATCGATATGGCGCGCTGGTGGCGCCCGACCGCGGCGAACTATTTTGACAGGGTATCCAAGCAGGTCATTCTCGACGCGCTCGGCGATGTCGGTGGGCCAGACCTTTCGAGCCGCTTCGCTTCGGTAAAGAAGCGCGACCTCGCCATGAGCGCTGAACGGATCTTTGCCGGGGCGACTATTACCGAAGTCGAGATCCGCGATCGGGCGCTCGCCTGGGTGCCCGAGGTGATGCGGTTTGGTGAGTATGGTCCCACAGAGGCTGCAGGCAACGCGGCTGACGTGCCTGATGGCAACCGTGATTCGGCAATCGAGACCTCCGGCGCTGATGGCCTCGATCCCGTTCCGGAGGCCCGTGCAGCCTGAGCTCTCCTGACAGGCTGCGCGGTGACGGGTGAAGCGGCTTCTTCCTGTCGGGGAAGGGGCCGCTTCGTTCATTCGGGTTCCCATTACGGGAATTTCTCATTGGTTCCCGTGATGGGAATTGTTAGGCGCTGTGGATGAGACTTGTCGCCAGTTCAGATCTGGTTGTGTTCTGGGAAGTGCATCCTGAAACCAAGGCGTCTCTGGTCCATTGGATTACGGTCGTCTCAAGCGCTCAGTGGCAGAGCACTGGTGAAGTTCAGGCATTGTTCTCAAAGGCAAAGGCGCTGAATGCCGAACGCGTACGTTTCGAGGTAGCCGGGGGCAATTACCGGCTGATCGTTGCCTTCAAATTCGAGGCGCAGATTGCCTTCGTGAAGTTCATCGGCACGCACAAGCAGTACGATGCGATCGAGGCCCTGACGATCAGCGTGTTTTGAGGAGGTAGGACATGGATATCTTTCCCATCAGGTCGGACGCGGATCACTGCAAGGCCGTGCAGGAAATCGGGCGTCTGTGGGATGCCAGGGAAGGGACTGAGGAGTTCAACCGCCTCGATATCCTTGCGACCCTAGTCGATGCCTACGAAGCCAGGCGCTGGCCGGTGGAGGATCTCGATCCTGTCGATACCATCAAAGCGGATATGGAACTGAACGGTCGCTCCTTGAGCGATCTGACCAAGGTCATTGGCAAAAGCCGTGCTAGCGAAATTCTGAAGCGTCGCCGGCCGCTGACCTTGGGGATGATCAGAAAGCTGCATCATAGCTGGCATATTCCAGCGGACCGCCTGGTCGGAGAATACGAACTTTCGCATTCAGCGACCCGACCGGACTTCCTGGAAACCAAATTGGTGGGCCCGGCAGGATTCGAACCTGCGACCGAGCCGTTATGAGCGGCCAGCTCTAACCGCTGAGCTACAGGCCCACCTTGGTGCGGACGGCGGGATTACGTCCCCGGCGTCTACCATTCCGCCACGGCCGCATGAAGGGTGCCGTTTGTTGTAATGGAAGCTGTCAGGCAAGGGGCTTGCTTGCAGAGTATAAGTTGGCCGATAATCATTTTGCAATGACGAGGTGGAATGTGTCGTTTCCGACTGACTACGTGACGCTGCTTGAAAAGCTTGCGGAGGCCTTCACCCGATATGAGGCGGAAACCGGGATTTCTCCCATTCTGGTCGGTGGAGCTGCTACAGCGATTTTAACTGCGGGCGCGTTCATGTCTGGTGATTTCGACATCATCGCAGGCAATGATGCGGCGTTTGCTCGGGCCATGGAAGCCGCGGGTTTCACGATCGATGCGCGTGTAGGCAGGCTGCTAGGCGGCTACTATCATCCTGATTTTCCGGAATACGGCGTTGAGTTGGTTTCAGGTCCTGCATTCGATGGACGGGCGGATTGGGCGCGTGTGCTCAAGCCCGTCTTCCGGGGCGAGAACAGTCTGACGTTACCCGCATTCGAGGATATAATAGCCGATCGGTTGGGCCAGCATGCAGTTGCAAGCCAAAGCGATGATAGCCGGATGCAACAAGCGCAGATGCTCTTGGCGATGGCTAAATCGGTCGACATGGAGTATTTGAAGCGGCGAGTGAATGAAGAGGGCGGCGATCTGGGCCTTCTCGATTTCAGTGTTTTGCGGGAATGAAGGAGGCGGAATATGCGTTTTGATTTCTACGCCTTCATTACGGAGGCCGAGCAGCGCAAGCGTGAACTGGGGCTTTCAGATGATGCTGCGGCCGTCGAAGCACTTCGCAACAAAGGAGGAGCCCGAACCTCTCGTAAGCGCGCGATGCTGGAACGCATGGATCAGCGCGCGCGCAAAGCTGGACGTAATCCGATCCCCGCACATTTTTAACGGTCTCGCTTCGATCCGATGGGATCTTCGTGTCAGCGCGCTACTGATGCTGCGAGGAGCTACCGTTAAATGATCCCGATCATCGTCGCCAGGAACCTGCAGGAATCCAAGATGTTTTCCCTTGAAACCGTAGCGCTGACGCCGGGCAAGATGGAAGCCCGCAAGCAGGGGCGTTTCCACCGTTCTGATGTAGAACGGATTTCGTCAGCGGCCGGCACCATGGGAATTAAAGTTGCAGACTTCATTCGTCAGGCGGCTCTTCTGCATGCTCAGGATATCGAACAGCGGCTGACCACGTCAAATTTGCCGATCGAGGTGTTCGAGGATTTCACTGCAGCTGTAAATACGCAGGGAAGGCTGGTGCCCGGATTGATGCATGCGCTGAGGCGGACGCGGGACATTCTCAAGACGCAGAGCTGAATACTCTGCAGCCCTGCACAGCTGACCACGCAGAGGCGTGATCATGGCAGTGTAAAGAAGAGAGGGGGCTTCCTGACGAGCCGACAGGCACAAACGCCGTTTGGCTCGCCACAGGCAAAGCCCCTCTCCTCTCATTTCACGGATTGTCAGGCGGCAGGGCTGTAATGAGTGAGGAGCAGGGAATATTGTCCACGCGAGAGGATTTCACCGTGCGGCGTTGGCGGCCGATGTTGTCGTCATGCCGTTGCTTTCAGGCGCTTGACCACGATGTCTCTTCCATGGGCTTCCACGCTGATCTCATAGTGGTCTGCCTGCACGACATCGGTGACATTGGCCGGCCGATAGGCGGCGATGTTGCACCCCCCACGTCGACGCATGCTGTCATAGAGGATGCCCGCCCCGCCCATTTTGCGCACGCCTTCGCCGAAGCTCTGGCCGGTCTCGTAGCTGTCATGCCGATAGTGGTCCGGGTAATCGGATTGAAGAGCGCGGATGTCGCAATAATCACCGAGCAGCGTGGCGGAATAGGTCCGATAGACCCGCTTCATGCTTGGCACATTTCGCGCGATTGCCTCGCGACGCAAATGGTGCGCGACCTCGGCTGCAGCCGTCTCGGTTTCGGGTGAGGCGTACCAGGCGCCAAGATCAGGCCCGTTGAACCGCATACCGCCCGGCGCGACATGCAGGAAACTCGCCATCACAACGCTGGCATTGGGGCGACCATAAACCCACTGATCACGCGGCAGGCGATTGATCCGCGCGGCGACCAGCCTGTCGTTGGTCCATCCCGCCAGTTCCATCACCGCGGCGGCGTCCGCAGCTGTCGAAACCGTGTCGAACAGTCCGATCGGGGGAAAGCGCGATGGAACCAACCGAAAGCCGGGCTGGGGTGCCTCCGAAAAGCGCGGGGTCACTGGAAAATGATCTCACCGTCTTCGTAGGGCGCGAAGCTGGCATCGGCGGCGCTCGGTGGCATATAGAGCCCGCCCCGCGCGGCATCGAGGAAGCGGCGTACGACCATCAGGCCATCCTGCGTGCCGTTGGCGACTAGGTCGAGTGGCGGATGGCCCCCGAAGGTCGGCGCGTCATGCGGCTGGCAAAGCCAATTGACGCCATCATGCTCGTCACCGAAAAGCACGCCCAGGGCTTGATGGATGCCCAAGACCGCCGAAATTCGCGTCAGGACATCCACATCCAGCGTGAAAGCGCCATGCTCACGGGCATGCTTGCACCAGCTATGATAGGTGGATCGCGACGGATAGCCGAGGATCAGGCGACGCTGCTCCTCACTCAACCCCCAAAGATCAGTGATGGCCAGAAATGTGCGCAATCCCGGTGCGCTCAACCGGCGCCGGTTGAGCGGCGCAAAGCGAGAGAGATCGAGCCCTCCTGCCGCCGTGCCTTCGTTGACTGCTGAATCAGGTTGCGCCATCATCTTACTCCTGATCGGGATATAGTCCAAATCTGGACACTTTTCAAGTGTAGCCAACGGCTGTCAGTAGTGCGCGCGAACCGGCTTCCTGCCAATGGCGCAAGCGCGCTTCTCCAGACGCTCCAGCATCGCGCGCTTGCGCTGGGTTCTGGCTACCCTGCACAAGTGCGCGTTGTGAATGAGTCCACGTGCACGCACCGTCGACGGCGCTCACCTCAGACCTCCTTGATGTTGCTAATTCGCCCCATCATGCCATCGATGGATCAGTCAGATTGACCAACTGAAAGTGGCTTGCGATGCGTGAATTACAATCCTCCGATGCAAAGGCTTACCTGCCCCAGCTCTTGAGCGAGGTCGAGCGCGGTGAAACCATTATCATCACCCGGCATGGCCGTGCCATCGCGCGTCTTGTGCCTGAGGCGGAGCAGCGCGCTGACGAAGTCCAGCGCACCATGGCGCAAATCGCAATGTTTCGCGAAACCATGCCTAGCATCGCGGTCTCGGACATTCTGGCTGCGCGTCACGAAGGCCATCGCTACTAATGCCGTTTGTCGTAGATGCATCGGTAGCAGCATGCTGGCTCTTGCCCGATGAGGGCAATATCCGTGCGGAAGCAGCCGCGCGCTCGCCTTGCTGAATGGCTTCCCGAAGCGATCATGACGCCGCTCCTCTCCTGGTCGTTGCGCTACGTGACCTGCTATGCAGGCGATATCCTCGCCGCACGGGCGG
Source organism: Novosphingobium sp. 17-62-19 (assembly GCF_002256775.1). Classification (GTDB taxonomy): domain Bacteria; phylum Pseudomonadota; class Alphaproteobacteria; order Sphingomonadales; family Sphingomonadaceae; genus Novosphingobium. The sequence continues at coordinate 16,160 of NZ_NCII01000068.1, forward strand.
AACTCGATCGCCTCTAAGCAACGCGCGACCGTCTGATTGCCGCTGAGGAAGGTCTTGATCCCGCTGCTCGCCGGTTGCGGCAACGCCAACGCCTCATCGTCTATGTTGCAGCCTTGCGGCAGCAAGGGCGCGGGATTCCGATCTGGACCACGGCACATAACGGCGCAACGCGGACAGATCCGCAAAGCGGCGCAGTCACGCCGCCGATCAACTACCACCTGATCCATCTCCATGCCGGTATCAACGCGCAGGCCGAACCCGCCATGCACCTTGGTTTGGCCACCGGTGCACCAGACCTTATTGCCGCTGCCATCGCAGAACTCGGCACCGAGATCGGCGGCATGGGTACGCCCATTTCGGCCGATCCCGATACTGGCCTGCCTTGGCGCACCCGCTTCGATGGCAAGGTTCTGCCCCTCGAGGAGGTCATGCTGCAGTCCGCAGCCTATATCGTGTGTGCCTATCTCTCGGGCATGCGGGACAGCGAGATTCAGGCCATGAAGCGGGGATGCCGGTCTATTACCAGAGCCGAAGACGGTGCGACCTTGCGGCATCGTATCAAGTCCACCGCTTACAAGGGCAAGCGCGGCGGCGGCGGAGGCGAGGAGACCGAGTGGGTTACCATCGCACCGGTCGCTGAAGCCATCGATGTCCTCGAACGCCTTTCCGCGCTGGCCGGACAGGCGCGGGGAACAACGACCCTGTGGCCAGTCCTCACGCTTCGGGCCAATACCAAGACGCACGTCTCTGCGGAGATAGTCCGGCAACTCAACCGGTTCCGCGATCATCTCAACGACCAATTTGGATCCGCGCAGGCACCCGTCATTCCTGCCGGTCCCGACGGCCGAGCATGGCGTCTAACCACGCGTCAGTTTCGCCGCACCATCGCCTGGCACATCGCCAACCGGCCCTTTGGAACCATAGCTGGTATGATCCAGTACAAGCATGCCGGTGTTGCGGCCTTCGAAGGCTATGCCGGCAGCAGCCATTCGGGGTTTCGGGGAGAGATCGAAGCCCAGCGTGCGCTCGGCCAGATCGACGATGTCCTCGTCTACTTTGATGAGCGGCAAAGTGGCGCGCGCCTTGGCGACCTGCCGCGAACAGGGTCGTAGCTGCGCTTGATACTGCCGCCCACGAGCTGGCACCGCTACCTGCCATGATCGCCGGCCGGCCACGTCTGCGCACCATGCTGGGCAGTCTCGCACGGACATTGCATATCGGCCCGCTGGCCGATTGCTTCTTTGATCCGGCAACTGCCCTGTGCCTCAACCGGATTTCGGAACCAGGCGCGACCGGATCAATGATCGCCATGTGCGAACCGGTCCGCTGCCCCAATGCCTGCATCGCCGAACGGCATCGCCCGGCATGGCAGCGCGGTGCTGATGAGGCACGGTTGTTGTTGCGCGACAGATCGCACCGGGTACCGCCACACCTCAGACCGGTGCGGCTGGAGAGGGAGAGGAGGCTGGTTTCGGGTGACGGGCTGAAGGAGCGGAAGAGAGTTGCCCTCCGCCGTCGTGGAGACCTGCCATGTCCCGATCCTACCCTGCGATGCCGCGAGCCGACGTCTATTCGCGCATCACCTCCGAGATTGTATCTGCCATCGAAGTCGGTGCCGGCGATTGGCGCATGCCTTGGCACCATGATGGCGCTGCCACCACCCGACCGCAAAACGTCACCTCCCGCCGCCGCTATCGCGGCGTCAACGTGCTCGCGCTCTGGGTTGCCGCCGAAGCGGCTGCCTATTCCAGCGGTCTTTGGGGGACCTATCGCCAGTGGGCATCGCTTGGCGCACAGGTTCGCAAGGGTGAGCGCGGAACGACGGTTGTGTTCTGGAAGCAGGCCGCCTCGGGCGCGGACGATGATCATGACGACGGCGAAGCCGGAACCGGTCGCATGTTCGCGCGGGCATTCACCGTGTTCAACCTCGCCCAGGTCGAGGGCTATGAGCCCGCACCTGTCACAGTTCTACCCGAGGGCGAGCGGTTCGAGCACGCCGAAGCTTTCGTCGCGGCCCTCAAGATCCCGATCACCGAGGGCGCCTACGATGCGCACTACCGGATCGACCTCGATCACATCTTCATGCCCACCTTTGCCTCGTTTCGGGATGCATCAGCACAGATGGGCACGCTTTTGCATGAGGCAGCCCACGCCACAGGGGCAAAGCACCGGCTTGACCGCAACTTCGCCGAACGTTTCAAGCGCGATAGCTTGGCGATCGAGGAAATTTGCGCTGAACTGACAGCATCGTTCGTGCTCGCGGACCTCGGGATCGCCCACCATCCGCGAGCCGATCATGCAGCATACGTGGCATCGTGGCTCAAATTATGCTCACCTCGCCATAATTTCAGTAATCGCGAGGTATCGATAATGTGAAGGAACGCGGCTTTAGCGTCTGAAATCCGCAGAATTCCGCCGTTATCTGATGGTCTTTGCTTCGCATTATTTCACGACAAACCTCTGCGGTCGTTTGACCAGCAGAGGAGCCTTCGATGCCG
>NZ_NCII01000069.1 GCF_002256775.1 Novosphingobium sp. 17-62-19
CATAATCCCATCGTCAGCCTGCCCGCCGTGGCAGCCTGACCTGATCCCGATCCTACCTTGGATCGACGGCTCTTACACCACCCAGTGGGACACGACCCTGCGGTCCCGAAACTCGGACGAATGGAGCCTTTGCGGCTCCACAGGGAGGATACCTGATGCTTACTCACCGCGCTTCCGCGCGCCTGCTTGCGCGCACCAGTCTGCTTGCAGCTGCAGCGTTTACGCTTGCCCAACCCGCCTTTGCCCAGGATGCCGCCGAACAGGCTGCTGAAGAAGGCATTGGCACCGAAATCATCGTCACCGCGCAAAAGCGCGCGCAGTCGCTGTCGGACGTGTCGCTTTCGGTTTCGGCTGTCAGCACTGAAACACTGGCCGCCAACAATACCGTCACGCTGGAAGGCCTGCAGACGCTGGTTCCCTCGATCAGCTTCGGTAACGATTTCAACTTTGCCAAGCTGTTCATTCGTGGCATCGGCCTGTCCAGCTCGCTTCCGGGCGTCGATCCCTCGGTCGCGCTCCATGTCGATGGCGTGGTTGTCAGCCTCGCACAGGCACAGCTCGGTTCGATGTTCGATCTGGAACGCGTCGAAGTGCTGCGCGGCCCGCAGGGCACACTCTACGGCCGCAATGCCACCGGCGGCGCAGTGAACCTCATCACTGCCAAGCCCAGCGATACGCTTGAGGGCTATGTTCGCCAGACGCTCGGTGGCGATGCCCTGCTGATCCAGACCGATGCCGCTATCGGTGGCCCGATTGCCGAAGGCGTGCGCGGTCGTCTGGCCGTGCAGCGCATCAAGCGCGATGGATACGGCGTCAACGAATTCACCGGCAACGAGATCGACAACGCCAACCAGTGGTCGGGCCGCGCGCATCTCGAATTCCTACCTTCGGATTCGGTCAACATCCTGCTGACCGGCGAATATCACCGTGAAGATGATCGTTCGCTGGCCATCAAGTTCCGCGAAGTGTCGTTCCCCGGTGTGCTGAATGACAACATTGCCGCCAACGACGGTCTCAGCGCGCTGGGCCAGCGTCTGAATGCCGATGGCTCGCAAGCGCGCTTTGCGACCAATCCGCGCAATGTTGCCACGAACTTTGACCCGATCAACGATCGTGAACAGTGGGCGCTGACCGCTGCGATCACCGTGGACGCCAGCGACGCAGTCTCGATCAAGTCGTTGACCAGCTATCGCAGCTTCGACGCGATCTTCTTCCATGATTTCGATATGTCGACCTACCTTGGCTATCCGCTGGCGCAGACCAATGCTCTGCGCAGCAGCGCCAACCACTGGCAGCCGGTGTTCCAGCACCAGTTCAGCCAGGAATTGCAGGCCAACGTCGATACCGACAAGTTCCACGGCGTGTTCGGCCTGTTCTATCTCGACGAACAGATCGAGGTGGAAAACCACATCGGTCTCGACGTGCTGACCAACACCGATCCGTTCCGTGTGCAGTTCGATGGCCGTCTGGACGTGAAGACCTGGGCGGCGTTCGCAAACCTGACCTATGACCTGTCCGATCAGTTCTCGGTCAAGGCGGGTGCGCGTTACAGCTGGGAAGAACGCCGTCTGCGCAACCAGGCTGGCCTTGGTTCGGCAGCGCTGAACCGTCTGGTGCTCGATCCGATGCAGTGGGACGCCACCAAGTCCTGGGATGATTTCTCGCCCTCGCTCGGCTTTGAATTCCGTCCGAACGATGATCTGATGCTCTATGGCAACTGGTCGCGCGGCTTCAAGAGCGGCACTGCCGAAATCGGCTCGACCCGCAAGCTTTCGGCGACGCAGCCCCTGCCGTTCGTCGATCCTGAAAAGGTCGAAGCCTTTGAAGTGGGCAGCAAGTATTCCGCAGGCGCACTCAGCGCGAACCTCGCGGTGTTCTTCCAGCGCCTGAAGAACGGCCAGTTCTCGCTGACCCGCGCGATCCCCACGCCGCCGTTCTTCACCAGCACGCTGACCAATGCGGCTGTGTCCGAAGCCTATGGTGCGGAATTTGACGTGCTGTGGCGTCCGTCGCGTGAATTCACGCTCAACGCATCGGTCGGGTATCTGCATTCGGAATTCACCAAGTTCTCGGCCTCTGATCCGCTCGATCCGCGCCTGTTTGCGCCCGGTGCCGTGGAAGCCGATCTGATCAAGGACTTGTCGGGCAATGCCACGCGCATGAGCCCCAAGTGGAGCCTCAACCTCAACCCGACTTACAGTGTGGGGATGAACAACGGCGGCGAAGTGCAGTTCGGCAGCAACTTCTCCTACCGTTCCAAGCAGTTCCACACCGAGTTCAACGATGATCGCATGGCGCAGGATGGCTACATCCAGCTTGATGCCAACATCCGTTACAAGCACTCGGACGGTCACTTCTCGGCCAATGCCTGGGTCCGCAACATCACCAACGAACTGGTCTATGCGGGCAGCTTCGCGGTTTCCACCAGCCGTGCCATCGGTGGCACGCTGATGCCGCCGCGCACTTATGGCATCACGCTCGGCTACGATTTCTGATCCACCCCGCTGCCCTCTTCTGGGGGCTAAAGGGAACCTTATCGGGCCGCCGGTTCACTCCGGCGGCCCATTTTTTTATGCCAATTCTGACGTGCACCAAAATGCACCTAACTGCACCTAAGCGACACTTGGCTGCCTGTACCACCGCGCAAGACCCCACCAGATCGCCCCGATTGCGCCAAGCGCAAGGAGGATGGGAAGGGTGTATCCAAATCCGAAATGCAGAATCGTGGCGGCGACCAAAGCGGCGGTTGAACAGCCAAGATCCCACCCGCCTTCCGTCGCCATGTTGAACCGCAACGTGCACCGCGAGCGCTGCGCCATCGCATAGAGCGGGGAGAGCATGGCGGTGGCGAGCATCGGGGCGACCAGTGCGCCGAGTGCCGTGGCGACGAGTGCGGGGAGGGGATGCGCCCAGGCCAAGGCCTTGATTCCTATGACGATTGCGCCAAGGCCATAGGCCAGCGTGAGCGAATGCTGGGGGCGTCCGCCGTCGATCAGCTTGCCAATCAGCAGGCTCCCCGCTGCCGCGCCGAGGCCGGCCAGAGCCAGTGCGCCGCCGAAATTTTCGAAGCTTTGCCCGAGGGTTACGAACAGAGCGAGGTTCCACACCACCACGGCGCAGCCCGATTGCAGCCCCTCAGCAAAATAGATGCGGCGGCCGAAGCGGACGATTTCGGGATCGGCGCGGGACTTCGGGTTGATTGCGGGATTTGCGGCACCGAGCAAGGGGAGGCCAGCAAGCAATTGAATTGCAGCGATAATTGCGAACCCAGCCATCGGTCCCGCCCAGCCCAGCAGGAACCCACCCGCAGCCGGCGCGACAATGCCAACCGTGGCGACCGTGGCCTGCTGGATCGAGACTTGCCGCCCCATCGCGGCATTGTCTCCGGCGGCGGAAACATAGGCGTGGTATCCGGTCCAATAGAGCACGCTCCCAAGCCCTGAGACGAGGATATGGGCTACCAGCGTTGGTCCTAACCCGCTGACAAACGGCAACATTATGTACGATGCGGCGCGGATCAGCACGCCGAGCAGCAGCACGCTGCGCAAGCCATAAGCGTGGGCAAGGGGCAGGACGGCGGCGCGCAAGGCGAAGCGCGAGAGGAGGACGAGCGCGAAACTCGCCAGCGCGAACGCGGGGGTGAGCCCTTGTTTCACAAGGAAGCCGACGACGAACAGCCCGCCACTTGCCTCTACAAACGATTGCAGCCCGGCATGTGCGTAGATGCGGCGGATCGTGGTGAGCGCCATGGTGCGTTAAAAGTCCATCATTGCGGCAAGGCGGCGCGGGGCGACGGCGGCCCAACTGCGACGGAGCCAGTCTGCGGCGTGGTCCCAATCGACATCCGGGCGGTTAAGAATCAAGCCTGCCCAACCACTTGCGCCGTAATAGGCGGGGCGGAACCAGGTGTCCGCATCCTGCTCGATCAGCGCGGCCAGTTCGTCCTGACCGCTCGTTTTCACCAGCAGCGCGATCTGCGGCGTGCCGTGGTGCTGGTCGGCAAAGTAGGCAAAGTACTTGCCGCCAACGCGCCAGCCCGGCGAGCCGTGGCTCTCGCGCTCCTCCACTTCGGGCAGCGCGGCGGCAAGGGCGCGGACTTTCTCCAGCAACCAGTCTGCGCTGCTTTCCCGCGCCACGAAGGCGGCGAGGGTGCGTGAATAGAGTTGGTGTTCGGCAAACAGCACGCGGGCGGCGAGGCTGTCGCCCGTATCGTCGGGTATGATGGCCACCGGGGTCTGGCCAAGGACCGGGCCGTCATCAAGTTCGGCGGTGACGAGGTGGACGGTGCAGCCACCGTGGGCATCGCCCGCTTCGATGGCGCGATCGTGCGTGTGCAAGCCTTTGTATTTTGGCAACAATGACGGGTGGATGTTGAGCATCCGGCCTTCCCAGCGGCCCACGAATTCAGGGCTGAGGATGCGCATGTAGCCCGCCAGCGCGATGTACCGAGCGCCTGCCGCCAGCACTTCGGCTTCCATCAGCGCGTCATGTTCGGCGCGAGGGATGCCCTTGTGGGGCAGGGCGAAGGTGGGCACGCCTTCTGCCTCGGCCAGTTTCAGGCCTGAGGCTTCCGGGTTGTTGGAAAGGACGAGGACGATGTCGTAGGGGCAGTCCGCCGCGCGTGAAGCGTAGAGCAGCGCGGCCATGTTGGTGCCGCTGCCAGATATGAAGACGGCGACGGGGGTCCGATCAGCCAAGGTGAACGGCTTCCCATGCCTCGCGCGCGGACCACGTTTCGGCGCTGCCGGTAACTGTGCAGCCCTTTTCGCCGCTGACGATCTCGCCAACGCGATAAACCGTTTCGCCTGCTGCGGTGAGGTCCGCGGCGAGCGAATCAGCCTCGGCGGGTTCGACCGCGAGGATCATGCCGATGCCGCAGTTGAAGGTGCGGGCCATCTCGGCAGGCTCTATATTGCCCTGTGCCTGCAGGAACGCCATCAACCGGCTCTGTTCCCAGCTATCGGCATCAATGCGCGCGTGGAGGCCCTTGGGCAGCACGCGGGGCACGTTTTCGAGCAGGCCGCCGCCGGTGATGTGGGCCAGCGCGTTGATCCGGCCGGAGCGGATGAAGGGCAGCAGGCTCTTCACATAGATCCGGGTTGGCTCAATCAGATAGTCGATCAGCAGGCGTTCGTTGTCGAACAATGCGGGGCGATCCAGCTTCCAGCCCTTGTCAGCGGCAAGGCGGCGGACGAGCGAGTAGCCGTTGGAATGGACGCCTGAGGAAGCAAGGCCGAGCAGGATATTGCCGGCGGCCACGCGGTCTCCGGTCAGTTGTTCGCCACGTTCCACCGCGCCCACGCAGAAGCCAGCGAGGTCGTAATCGCCATCGGCATACATGCCCGGCATTTCAGCGGTTTCGCCACCGATGAGGGCGCATCCGGCGATGCGGCAGCCATCAGCGATGCCAGCGACGACACGTTCGGCAACGCCATTGTCGAGGCGGCCGGTGGCGAAATAATCGAGGAAGAACAGCGGCTCTGCGCCTTGCACGATCAGATCGTTGACGCACATGGCAACCAGATCGATGCCGATCTGGTCATGCCGGTCATGGTCAATCGCCAGTTTTACCTTGGTGCCCACGCCATCGTTGCCCGCGACCAGCAGAGGGTCTTTGTAGCCCGCTGCTTTCAGATCGAAAAAGCCGCCGAAACCGCCGAGTTCCGCGTCCGCGCCGGGGCGGGCGGTGGACTTGGCCAGCGGGCCGATGGCCTTTACCAGCGCGTTGCCCGCGGCGATGTTCACGCCGGCCTGGGCGTAGCTGTAGCTCTGCGGCTTTTTATCCTGTTCGCTCATGGGAGGCGCGCCTAGCGCTTTCTTGCTTGGATTTCCACTTGCCTTTGGGCAAAAGCGGACCCGCAAACACCGGAATTCGAATTCCGGGCACATTTTCGGCCAATGTCGCGGCCCAACGAAGTTCGGAGTTGTCTTGGTCGCCCTGCGCCTGCCTTTGGAAAATGTGAAGAGCCGTAAGGCTTTGGGCCTTGGTCTTGCTGTGCTGCTGGCGGCGGGTGGGGCGATTCTGGTGGCTCAGATCGAAGGGGATCGCGGTATTCCCCCGATCGCCAGCAACGGCGATTTCGAGATTCGCGGGATCGAAGTGAATGCCACGGGCGACAATCCTGAGGACGCGCGGGCCAATGGCTGGCGTGAGGCGCAGCGCAAGGCGTGGGAAAAGCTATGGGAATCGAACGGCAGCGGCGGGGCCGCGCCGGGGCTGGATGATGGCACCATCGAATCGATGGTCTCTGCCGTGGTGGTGGAGCATGAGCAGGTGGGGCCGCGACGCTATATCGCCACTTTGGGCGTGATTTTTGACCGCGCGCGCATGGGTGAGCGGCTGGGGATGACCGGGGCGCGGGCGCGCTCTGCGCCGTTGCTGGTGATCCCGGTGCTCTATCAGGGTGGCGTGGCGACGGTGTTTGAAACGCGCACGCCGTGGCAGAAAGCATGGGCCGATTATCGCACCGGCAATAGCGCGATTGATTATGTGCGGCCGATTGGTGCGGGATCTGATTCGCTGCTGCTGACAGCGGGGCAACTGGACCGGCGCAGCCGCAACTGGTGGCGCATGATTCTGGACGAATTTGGCGCGTCTGACGTGATCATGCCGATTGCGCGGCTGGAGCGTGAATATCCCGGCGGGCCAGTTCAAGGCACATTTACAGCGCGTTATGGCCCGGACAATCGGTTCCTCGGCAGCTTTACGCTGAACGCGAAAAGCGAGGCCGAAGTGCCCAAGATGCTGGAGCAGGCGATAGGCCAGCTCGACAAGATTTTTTCGCAGGCGCTGGCAGGCGGAGTGCTTAAGCCCGATCCGACGCTGAACATGGTGACGCAGATCGATCAGGCGCTGATTGATCAGACCATGCAGAAGCTGGGACCAGCCCCGGTGACGATGCAGGCTGAATCGGTGGGCGATGAACCGGGCGCTGTGGCAGCAGCGCCGACGGCTGCTGCCACAAACACGTTTACGGTTCAGTTTGCCACCGAGGATGCAGCGGCGGTGGATGCCGGTATGGCCGCTGTGCGCAGCGTGGCGGGTGTGAAGGGTGCTTCTTCCACGTCGATTGCGATTGGTGGCACATCGGTGATGCGCGTGACTTATGCAGGCGAGATGGATGCACTGGCGGCTGCGCTGCGGGCGCAGGGGTGGCGCGTGACGGTGGGCGCGGGCGCGCTTTCGATTCGCAAGTAACGCTGATTCGCGTTTCGAGTTTATAAGCGGCCAGATGTCGACGCAGATTGCTCTTCCGCTGGTAACGGCGCGCGGTGCCGAAACCGTGGTGATGGGGCCGAGCCTTGTCCCGGTGATCGAGGCCTTGCAGGCGGCGGAGCGCTGGCCGTTCCGCACGGCGATTCTGGCCGGACCGCCGCGTTCGGGCAAAAGCCTGCTGGCGCGCTGGTTTGCCGAGAGCGGGGCGGGTGAAGTGGTCGATGGGGCAGATGCGTTGCCCGAGGACGAGGTGTTCCATCGCTGGAACCGGGCGCAAGCCGATGGAAGGCCGTTGCTGCTGGTGGCGGATCGCGCGCCGGGGGAATGGAAGGTTACGCTGCCCGATCTAGCATCGCGGCTGGGCGCGGCGCTGCTGATTGAAATTGCACCGCCGGACGATGAACTGGTGGCCGGGCTGGTGGCGGAACTTTCCGCGCGACGGGGGCTTGTGCTGGGAGAACAAGTGCTGAGCTACCTCCTGCCGAGGCTTGAGAGAAGCTATGCGGAAATCGAGTTGCTTATTGAAACTCTTGACCGGCTCTCTCTTGAGCGTAAAGCACCCGTCACCATATCGCTGGTTCGTGATGCTTTGTCTGAGCGGACAGGAGAATTTCAGCCGCGCTTGCTTTAGCGCTGCTTTAGAGAGAGAATCAGGGGCATGTTCAACAGCCTGATCGCTTACATGGATTCGATCCGCTCGCGCGATCCTGCGCCGCGTTCGCGTTGGGAAATTCTGCTTTACCCGGGGCTGTGGGCCGTGGGTTTCCATCGCGTGGCGCACTGGCTGTTCGAAGCGCGGATGTTTTTCCTGGCCCGCGCGGTGAACCACCTTTCGCGATTCCTGACCGCGATTGACATTCATCCGGGCGCGAAGATCGGCAAGCACCTGTTTATCGATCATGGCTTTACCGTGATTGGTGAGACCGCCGAGATCGGCGACAACGTGACGATCTATCAGTGCGTTACGCTGGGCGGGACCAACCCGGCCAATGGCGTTCCTGGCAAGCGCCACCCGACGTTGAGCGACAATGCCATCATCGGATCGGGCGCGCAGATCCTCGGCCCGATCACCGTGGGGCCACGCGCGCGCGTGGGTGCCAATGCCGTGGTGACCGACGATGTGCCCGAAGGTGCGACGATGGTGGGGCTAAAGGCGCGGTCTACACTGGTTCCGGCTGAGACGTGGCTGAAGGAGTTCATTCCCTATGGCACGCCTTGCAAGGAACCGTGCGAGCCGAATGGCGGCAGCCGCGTGGATGATCTGGAGGCTGAAGTGGCGGCTTTGAAGACTCAGGTTGCGGCGCTGATTGCGGCTCAGGATGGCGGTGAAACGCCTGCGCCTACGCCGACCAGCGTTGGCGGGAGGACGCGCCGCTGAGCGGGACTGGCCCTGATGCCGGGGTGCCCGGCACGATCCTGCCCTTTCCGAATGTGCGTGCCACACAGCAGGTCGGGTTCGAGCGACTCGAACTGCTGAAGATACTCGACATTTATGGGCGCATGGTCGCCGCCGGGTTCTGGCGCGATTATGCGATGGATTTTGGCAAGGATGCGGCGGTGTTCGCCGCGTTCAAGCGCACGGCTGAGCGGCCTTCGGCGCGGATTGAGAAGCGGCCTTCCTTGCGCGGCAAGCAGGGCATGTGGGCGCTGTTTGGCGAGGCGGGACAGGTGCTGAAGCGCGGGCACGATCTGGCAGGAGTACTTTCACCACTGGAGCGCCGGTTGATGAAAGTGGTGGAGGATTAGGCCTTCGGCTTGATCAGGAAGTTCATCCAGCAACTGGCGAGTGGTTTGTCCCGGTCCGCTTGCCACGCTTCGGCGCGGACGTTGGCGATGCGGCGGCCTGCGCGAACGACCTGACCGCGCGCAAAGGTTTCCACCGTGGCGCCGCCGCGCAGATACTCGACCGAGATGTTGACCGGTTTGATGCGGACTCGGGTGTCTTCATCGCCAAGATCAGCATGAAGCGCCATGATCGCGGCCATTTCAAGCAAGCCTGCGATGGCACCTCCATGGAGATAACCGGGGCGGCCCATCGCACGCTGCGAATAGTCCATCACCAGCAAGGGCGCGCCATCAAGCAGACCGTTGATCCGCATACCCATGGCGCGGGCATAGGGAGGCAGGCGTTCGGTAAGGCTTGTTGGCAAATCGGTCATGCCGCGGCCTCCGATGCGCGTGCCCAGCCTTCAGGTTCGACCTGGATGAAGATACCTGCGGCGTGGGCGACGGGGTCGGCAATGTCGCCATCATGGGCGATGCCGCGCACAAATGCCATCGAGCGCTTGAGTTGATAGCATTCGGCCCATGCGATCACGGTTTTGCCGGGGGCAGCGGCGCGGACATAGTCGATGCGCAGGTCAAGCGTCACTTGCGGGCGGAAAGCGCCACGCAAGGCCCAAACGGCCATCGATGTTGCATTGTCGAGCAGGCTGATGATCGGGCCAGAGGCGAGGACGCCAGTCTCTGGATCACCGACAAGGTCTTCGCGCCAGGGCATACCGAGTTCGACCCAGTTATCACCGTGATTGCGGTATTGCATACCGATGAAGCCGGTGTGCCCGTGTTCCAACATGAACTTGTTGAACTGTGACGGATCAAATTTCAGGCCCGCCGGGAAGGCTGGGCGTCCGACGCTGCTGTCGTCCATGTTCTGAGGTGTTCTTTCCATGGTGCATCCCTGCCGCAGCAGACGAAATCTGACAAGCGTCTTAATCGATCAATTAAAACGCGCTTCCGACCAGCGCATCAATCGCGCCCTGAAGAATCAGCGCGGCCGCGTGCGAATCGATGCGGGTGGCGCGTTTGGCGCGGCTGAAGTCCTGTTCGATCATCGCGCGTTCAGCGGCCTGCGTGGTCCAGCGTTCATCCCACATCAGGATCGGCAGGCCGAGGTCTTCGAGGTTGCGGGCCATGGCCCTCGCGCCCTGCGAGCGGGGGCTTTCCGACCCGTCCATGTTGAGCGGGAGGCCGATGACGAGGCCTTTCACGTCGCGTTCGGCGATGAGCGCAGCGAGCTTTGCCTTGTCGGCCATGAACTTGCCGCGCTGGAGGGTTTTGCCCGCCGTGGCAAAGCGCCACCCGCGGTCACACAGCGCGATGCCGATGGTCTTGGTGCCGGTGTCGAGGCCCATCAGCACGCCGCCTTCGGGCAGGGCATCGCGGATATCAAGGGCGGACTGGGTGATCATTTGCGGGCGTTTGCAGCGGCCCACGCAGCGGCGCGGCGGTCCACATCGGCGCGCAGGTTGGCCCAGAACAGCGGGATGTCATAGACGTGGTAGTTGTTGCCCGGAAGGACATAGGGGCCAAGTTCGGGCGGATCGCCAATCAGCAGGATGCCGGTGGCCGGATCGCAGCGGGCGGGCACTGCGCCGACAACCAGTTCGCCGCTGGTAAGGTCTTCGCTGGGCTGCAACGTGCCAAGGTTGGCGCTGGCGGGGGCTGTGGGGGAGGCCCCGCCGGTCAGCGGATTGGTGCAAAGCACGGGGCGCGTGTCCTTGGCCTTCCCATCGAGCGCGGGGCGCGTGCGGTAGGCCTGGAGGACGATTTCGAAATCAGCTGGTTCGGCAAAGCTCGACCAGCTCATCACGCAGCCCGTGAGGTTGGGGCCCGTGCAGGCAGGCAGGCCCATGGCAGGCAGATCATGCTCCACCGAGATCGGCCAGCCAACCGCATAGGCGGCGACTATGCGAGCGGCGAGGGGGGTGCCGGCCACGCGGTCTTTGAGCAGGTGGATCAGGTGCAGGCTGCCCTGACTGTGCCCGGCCAGAACGATAGGCGTATTGGCAGGGATTTCGGTGACGAACTTGTCAAACGCCTGCCGCACATCGAGATAAGCCGAATCGAGCGCCATTTGCCCTTCCGCCTTGTCGGTCAGGAAGGCGCCGAATGCGGCCTGACGATAGCGCGGTGCCCAGACCTGCGCCTGCCCGTTGAAGGCAGTGGCCATGCCGTGCAGGAAATAGCTGGCGCGGCGATTGGAATCGCTATCGTCGAGCGGGCCGTTCCAGTGTTCGCGTGCGAGATAGCTGGTGGGGTGGATGAAAAAGACTGCGGCTGACCCGGCGCCCTTCTTGACGCCTGCCGGTGCCCACTGTGAAGGGTCTTGCGTGCCGATGCCGGGGCGCGAGAACCACATCTTGTTTTCGGCATAAGTCCCGGATGGCAGCGCATCGAGCCGGGCGTAGTCCGTGCGTGGGACGAAGGCGAAGCGGCTCAATTCGGTTGACCAGATACGCAGCGCGAACAGTGCCGCAATCACCAGCACGGCGAGAATGGCGATCATGTAAAGGAATTTGCGGGCCATCGGGTTCTCGTAAAGTTGGTCAGGCGGGAGTGCGGCTGGCGGTGTTCTTTTCTGCCTGCCGTTCAAGCGCAATCTTGATCATTGCCACAATCGGATCGGCCAGCATCAGGCCGAGGATACCGAACAGCAGGCCGAATACCAGTTGTGCACCAAGCACCAGCGCCGGGGCAAGATCAACGGTGCGTCTTGCCACCATGGGCACGATGATGTTGCCGTCCACCGTTTGCACAGTGACATAGACGGCAATACAGAACAGCCCGGTTTCGTTGCTGACCGAAAAGCCGACAAGGATCATCAGCAGGCCCGAGATCGGCGCACCGATATTGGGCAGGAATGCCAGTAGGCCGGTGAGCAGGCCCAGCAGCGCGGCCATTGGGACGCCCCACCACGCAAGCAGCGCCCATGTGGCCACGCCTTCTACGATCATGCCTAGCAGCCGTCCGAACAGCAGCATCCGCAGAGCCTTGCCCATCCGCTGGGCGGTGCCTTCCCAACGGACGCGGCTGTCTTCTGGCAGCATCCAGCCTACGCCGCGCCGGTAGAGATCCGGTTCCAGCACGAAGTAGATCGACAGAATGAAGATCAGGAAGGCGGTTGTGAATCCGCCAAAAATGCCGCCGAGCGCACGTGTGACCTGGCCGACGCTGCCGAGCACCTGAGATGCGATCTGTTGCAGGTTGAAATCCTGCATGGTGATGCCGTGCCCTTGCGCCCAGATAGTGAGGCGGATCAATTGCGTTTCGATCACATTGGGCAATTGCGCTGCCTGCGCGGCAATCTGCCCGCCTGCGAAGATCACCAACCAGATCAAAAACGCAAATGCGCTGATCAGCACTACGGTGATGCGCAGGCCTCGTGGCATCCACGGTGCGAATCGGCAGATGAGGCGTTGCCCGCCATCGATCATGGCAGCCAGCACGATCCCGCCGATGATCACCATGATCGGCTGCGCCAGCAGCACTGTCAGTGCGAACAGAGAGGCAATGCCGATCCAGACGGTGGCCTTCTTTGCCTCGCGCCGGACCATATCATCCTTGATGTCGGTAGGTCCGACTTTTGTCGCTGGGGTCTGATCCTCCATGTGGTTCAGCGCTCCGTTGAAGCTTCATCCTTGGCGGCGCCATTGGCAGGCAAGCTACGGATTTCAGGGCGCAGTCTGGTCCAGGCGCGGCCATCGCGCAAGGAGGACCACCATGTCAGGGGATTGAACGATTCGCTGCCATCGAGCGAGAACGTGACGAATTCCGCGCGGCCGCCGACATTGGCCAGCGGCACCGGGCCGCCAAGGCCGCGTTCCTCCACTGTGGCGCGGCTGTCTGCGGAATGATCGCGGTTGTCGCCCATTAGGAACACATGGCCTGCCGGAACCAGCGTTTCGGGATAGTTGTCGAGCATCTGATCGGTATGGTCGATCACCAGATAGCTTGCGCCGTTGGGCAAGGTTTCGCGGAAGGCAGGCAGTTCATAGACTTCCCGCCCGTCTGTCAGGCGTGTACGATAGCGTTCAAACATATCGTAGCATGGCGCGCCATCGCACGAGAGTTGGGGGTCGGCGGGGATTTGCACAGGCGGTTCTGCCCGTTGTGGCACCAGCTTGCCATTGAGGATGATCTGGCCGTGTATCACGGCGATCCGGTCTCCGGGCAGGGCTACCACGCGCTTGATGTAATCCTCATCGCGATCAGGCGGCACGGCGATGACGATGTCGCCATATTCGGGCGTGTTGGCAAAGACGCGCTTGTCCCCGCGCGGCAGCACATGGAACGATGCCGATACCCACGACCAGCCATAGGGGTACTTCGAGACGATCAGCCTGTCTCCTACCAGCAGGTTGGGCATCATCGAAATCGACGGGATGTAGAACGGTTTGGCGATCAGACTGTGGAACACCACAACCGCCAGCAGCATGAGCGCGAGGCCGCGAATTTCCGCCCACCAATCCACGCCACCCTTGGGTGGCGGGGGCGGAGAGAGTGGCTGTTCTGACTGCGGCTGTTCAGGAAGCTGGTCGGTCAAGCGGCGGGAGTTCCGGTAAGGGGGCGGGCCTCGATCACCACGAAAGCCTGTGCCCAAGGGTGATCGTCGGTCAGCGTCAGATGGACGAACGCTTCGTAACCAGCGGGCGTGATTGCGGCAAGGCGCACGGCGGCCCCGCCAGTGAGGGCCAAGGTTGGTGCGCCGGAGCGGGCGTTGACCACGCCGATGTCTTTCATGAACACGCCCGCCTTGAACCCGGTGCCAACGGCCTTTGAGAAAGCCTCCTTGGCAGCGAACCGCTTCGCCAGCGTCCCCGCTATCGTATAGGGGCGACGCGCGGCCTTGGCCTTTTCCACATCGGTGAATACGCGGTTGAGGAAGCGATCACCGAAACGGTCGAGCGAGTTCTGGATACGCTCGATGTTGCAGAGGTCCGAGCCGATGGCGAGGATCACGGCTTGTGCCTCACCGCGCTTCGTCCATCAGATCACGCATCCGCCGCACCGCACTTTCCAGGCCGGTGAAGATCGCCTCGCCGATCAGATAGTGGCCGATGTTCAACTCGGCGAGTTGCGGGATGGCGGCGATGGGCTGGACGTTTTCATAAGTCAGGCCATGGCCTGCGTGGGGTTCGATGCCATTGCGCGCGGCAAGCGCGGCCATATCGGCAATGCGGCGCAGTTCGATGGCGCGTTGTTCGCCGATGGCGTGGGCATATTCGCCGGTGTGCAGTTCCACCACGGGTACGCCAAGTTGCATCGCGGCTTCAATTTGGCGTGCTTCGGGGGCGATGAACAGGCTGACGCGAATGCCTGCGTCCGAAAGCCGCGCGACGATGGGGGCGAGGCGGTTGTGCTGGCCAGCAGCATCCAGACCACCCTCGGTCGTGCGCTCTTCGCGCCGTTCGGGCACGATGCAAGCGGCGTGCGGCTTGTGGCGCAGCGCGATTTCCAGCATCTCGTCCGTCGCCGCCATCTCGAGATTGAGCGGGAGGCTGGTGGCGGCTTGAATGCGGGCGAGGTCTTCGTCGCGGATATGGCGGCGGTCTTCGCGCAAGTGCGCGGTGATGCCATCGCCGCCGACCGCTGCCACGATTTCCGCCGCGCGCACGGGATCGGGATGATCGCCGCCGCGCGCGTTGCGGATCGTGGCAACGTGATCGATGTTGACGCCCAAGCGCAAGCGTCCCGGCGTTAGCACCGAGGTCACGGTTTTGCCCGGCTGCCGGGCTTTACCGCTTCGGTTGCGGCAAGTTCGGGCGGGAGTTCATCAGGCGCATAAGTCGGGAAGTTCAGCGCGACGAGAGGAAAGAAAGGTACGCCGAGGTCTGCGCTTCCGGCCGACCGGTCAACCAGTGCGGCTGCGGCAATAACTTCACCGCCCGCTTCCTCGATAGCCTTGATCGCCTCGCGGCTGGACAGGCCGGTGGTGACGACATCTTCGACCATCAGCACCTTGTCCCCCGGGGTCAACGCAAAGCCCCGCCGCAGTTCGAACGTGCCGGTGGGGCGTTCGACGAACATTGCCTCCACACCCAACGCGCGGCCCATTTCATGACCGATGATCACGCCGCCCATGGCAGGCGAAACGACCTTCTGGATCTGCTGACGCAGATCGCGCGGGATCTTTTGAGCGGTGGCAGCGGCGAGGCGCGAGGCGCGCATCGGGTCCATCAATACGCGCGCGCATTGCAGATAGTGTGCACTATGGCGACCCGACGAGAGCAGGAAATGCCCTTCGAGCAAGGCATGGCTGGCGCGGAATTCGGAAAGGATGTCGTCTTCGAGCATCGTGTCTGCCTGCATATGTCGGTATGTGGACCGCAAATGGCCCTTGGCAGCGAAGGGGGCAACCCTTTTCCGCTTGGCTTGCTGCGGGGCATTGCGGCATTGCCCGAATGGTCATGGTACAAGGGTGAAAAATATGCGCTGCGCGGCTTGAGGCTTGAGACAACCGCGCGTATAGGCCGGGACGATCGAGGGACTTAGAGGGAGCGCGCAAGTGCTTCCTTGATGCAGCGCAACAAGCGCGCAAACAGGGAAAAAGCGGAAACTTTGACGATGAGTCTTGCCGATACCGCCCGCTCAGCGGGCAAAGCTCTCCGGTCGTTTGGCCGGACCCTTGGCGTCGCTGCTGCGCTGACTTTCGGGGCAACTGCTATGGCTGCCGCTCCTGCGGTGCCTGATGCTGTTGTGGCCGAATCGGTCGCTGCTGCACCTGCTGATGCCGGCTCCTACACACCGATGGCGCCGACACCCGGCAAGGGTATGCCAGTCGACAAGGGCTGGACCTTCCAGGATCAGTATTCGCCCACCGGCGAAGAAGCGCTGTTCATGCATGACGCGATCCTGATGCCGGTCATTGTGGCGATCTCGATCCTCGTGCTGATCCTGCTGATGGTCGTTGCGGTAAAGTTCAACAAGCGCGCCAATCCGGTCGCTTCGAAGACCAGCCACAACACGCTGATCGAAGTGGTCTGGACGCTGGTTCCGGTGCTGATCCTCGTGGTCATCGCAGTGCCTTCGATCCGGCTGCTGGCCCACCAGTATGATCCTGCGCCCAAAGGTGCGGTGACGGTGAAGGTGACCGGGTATCAATGGTACTGGGGTTACACCTACCCGGACAATGGCGGGTTCGAAGTGATCTCGAACATGCTGTCCGAGGAAGATGCGCTCAAGCGTGGCGAGCCGGGCCATCTGGCTGTGGACAACCGCATGGTCGTTCCTGCCGGGGAGCCGATCCGCATCCAGACGATCGGTGCAGACGTGATCCACGCGTTCGCTGTTCCTTCGCTGTGGTTCAAGCTTGACGCTGTACCGGGCCGGATCAACGAGAAGGTTCTCTTCATCAAGGAGCCGGGCGTCTATTACGGCCAGTGCTCCGAATTGTGCGGTGCGCGCCATGGCTACATGCCGATTGCGGTTGAAGCGCTGCCGCGTGACAAGTTCGAGGCGTGGGTGAAGACCCAGCCGGGTGGCACTGTGGGGCCGGCTGAAGCAGCCGCTCCTGCCGTGGTGCCCGCCGCCGCCGCTCCCGCCGAAGCCCCGGCTGCTGACGCTTCCGCAGCGCCTGCCGCCTGACGCGAAATCATCGACAAGGTTTGACCGAGATGGCCACCATTCCCGCAAACGAAGGTTTCGATGCGCATGATCATGCGCACGACCACGATCATGACCACAAGCCGGCGTTCTTCGCCCGCTGGTTCATGTCCACCAACCACAAGGACATCGGTACGCTGTACCTGATCTTCGCGATTTTCGCAGGGATCATCGGCGGTGCGGTTTCCGGCATGATGCGCTGGGAACTGGCGCAGCCGGGTATCCAGGTTCTTGGCTATTTTGCCGAACTGCTGGGCACACAGAACCCGACGTTCGACCAGCAACTCCACCTGTGGAACGTGCTGATCACCGCGCACGGCCTGATCATGGTGTTCTTCATGGTCATGCCCGCCATCATCGGCGGATTCGGTAACTGGTTCGTTCCGATCATGATCGGCGCGCCGGACATGGCCTTCCCGCGCATGAACAACGTGTCGTTCTGGCTGACCTTCGTCGGCTTCATGTCGCTGATGTTCTCGGCCTTCATGCCGGGTGGCACGGGGCAGGGCGCTGGCACCGGCTGGACGGTCTATGCACCGCTTTCCACTTCGGGCTCGGTTGGCCCTGCAGTCGACTTCGCGATCTTCTCGCTCCACCTTTCGGGCGCTGGTTCGATCCTTGGTGCGATCAACTTCATCACCACCATCCTGAATATGCGTGCGCCGGGGATGACCCTGCACAAGATGCCGCTGTTCGTGTGGTCGGTGCTGGTTACCGCATTCCTGCTGCTGCTCGCGCTGCCGGTGCTGGCTGCTGCTATCACCATGCTGCTGACCGACCGCAACTTCGGCACGACCTTCTTCGATCCTGCTGGCGGTGGTGACCCGGTTCTGTACCAGCACCTGTTCTGGTTCTTCGGCCACCCCGAAGTGTACATCATGATCCTGCCGGGCTTCGGCATCATCAGCCAGATCATCTCGACCTTCTCGAAGAAG
>NZ_NCII01000070.1 GCF_002256775.1 Novosphingobium sp. 17-62-19
GAACCGGCTGCGCACCGGAGTTAGACCCATGAAGACTGGCATTCACCCCGACTACCACATGATCAAGGTGCAGATGACCGACGGCACCGTTTTCGAGACCCGCTCCACCTGGGGCAAGGAAGGCGATACGCTGGCGCTCGAAATCGACCCGACCTCGCACCCGGCATGGACCGGTGGCACCCGCCAGCTTGATCAGGGCGGCCGCGTTGCCCAGTTCAACAAGCGTTTCGGTGGTCTCTCGCTCAAGCGCTAAGCCACAGCCAACGCTGGAAATTCAGGGGAGGGCGGCTTCGGTCGCCCTTTTCTTTGCGTGGAACGCAGGACTTCGGGCATTGCTATCGGCGATAGCTGTCTTAAAGAACGTGTCATGACGCTGACCAATTCCCTCGAAAGCCGCCTTGGCTATCAGCTTCGCCGGGCCTCGGCCGTCATGATGGCCGATCTTTCGCGGGAGCTTTCCGATCTCGATCTGCGCCCGGCGGAAGTGACCACGCTGCTGGTCATCGCGGAAAATCCCGATTGTTCGCAGACCGAAGTGGGGCAGGCCCTTGCGATCAAGCGCGCCAACATGGTGCCGATCATCTCGCGGCTGATGGAGCGCGGTTTGGTGGACCGTCGCCGCCTGGATGGCCGCAGCCATGCGTTGAGCCTGACCGACGAAGGCCGCAAGACAGCTGATGATGCGGTTGCCAGAATCGAACGCCACGAAAGCCGCTTTACCAAACTGCTCGGCTCGCCCGATGCCGATGCGCTGTTCCGCTGCTTGCCGGTAATCCGCGCGGTGCGTGATGCAGAGCCGGACGAATGATCAGCCCCACGCCTTCTCGCGATACCATTTCGTAATCACGTATTTCAGCCCCTTGCGCACCTTCATCGCGTGATGAAGCGTACAGGGGTTTCCGCTGCCATCGGCGCGTCGGTTGTTCCAGCAAACCAGCTTGCCGCGCTCTGGTTGGATCGTCTTGTCGATCACCTTGAACCGCGTTGCACCACCGGCTTCCACGTCATTCAGATAGACCATGAAGGTCCACGTCCGCTGCCCGGCCACGCTGCAAAACCGTGCGTAGTCCACGCCACCGGGATCGAAGAAGTCGGTATGCGCCTTGAACTCCTGCCCCACGTCATAGCGCTGCCCCTGAATCGGCTCGCCAAACTGCCTGTCGATGCCCGAAAGCGCAGAAAGCTTCTGGTCCAGCGCCACAACATCTGGCTCGTCCATCGGCAGGTCACACGTTTCGCTGGTGCGGAAGTAGTGGTCGCCATCCGCATCGGCCAGCGTCGAAGGTCGCCTCTCGCGCTCAATGCGCGCCACCAGCGCCGCGCATTCCTCGGCGGAGAGGAAATCGCGCAGCACAAACATTTCCAGTCGGGGCGAGGGAACGCGCATCATGCCGGTCACGGTGAGCAGGCGTTCGGTGGATGATTCGTTGGCGGGAAATGTCATCGCGCGCAGTCTATCGCAGCGCCGCTTTGGGCCGCAACTTGAACCTGCTGGCGTCTTGGTCGTAAAACCGTCACGTTTCTGCCTCATGCGAACCAGGATGCCCCGCCACACCGTCAAGACTCCTCCACGCAACGGCTTCTCGCTGGTAGAGATGCTGGTAGTGCTGATGGTCATGGGGCTGCTAGCCACGGTGGCCGTCCTCACAATGCCGGGCGATGAACGCAAACTGCGCGACGAGGCCGAACGTTTCGCCGCCCGCACGCTCGCTGCGCGGGACGAGGCCATTATCGGCGCACGCCCTGTTTCGCTGGTAGTCAGCGATCGCGGCTACTATTTCGAGCGCCGCTTTCAGGGCCAGTGGCAGCCGCTGCCGGGCCGGGGCTTTGACCTCACCGGCTGGGCCGATGGCACCACGGCCAATGCAGGCCGCCAGCGCGTAGTGTTCGATTCGCTTGGCTTGGCCAGCAGTGAAGCCGCTGTTCGCCTCACCCGCGATGGCAACACGCTCGTCATCCACTTGCGCCGCGATGGCAAGGTCACGCTCGATGCAGGTTGAACGCAACGGCTTCTCACTGCTGGAGTTGCTCGTCGCGCTGGCCGTTTTCGCCATTGCTGCGCTAGCGTTGCTCCAGATGGAAGGCGCCAGCATCTCCCGCACGGCCGATCTTGACCAGCGCCTTCTGCGCGAGATCGTGGCGCAGAATATGGCTGCCGAGATCCTCACCGATCCTGCACCCCCACCGGTGGGCAGTGCCAGCGGCACTATCGAGAACGCTGGCCGCAGCTTCCAATGGACCCGCAATGTGGCCATGCAGGCAGACTACGGCGTCCTCTCGATTACTCTCTCAGTCCGCGAAACCAGCCCCGGCGCGCAGAGCCAGTCCTTCACCCTCGATTTCACCCGGCTCCCCGGCGCATGAGCAAGGAGCCAGCCCCAAACGGTTTCACTCTGGTCGAAATGCTCGTCGCCCTTGCCCTGTTCGCGGTGATTGCCGTCGGCGCGCTTGGCCTCTTGCGCTTCTCGGTCGATGCCGAACTCGCCAGTAGGGCCAAGACTGACAGCATCGCCGCCCAGCGCCGCTTCCTCTCCGTCTGGACCGCCGATCTGGCCCAAGCCGTCCCGCGCCCTTCGCGCGATCAATCCGGCACCCCGCGCGCTGCGTTTGAGGCGAACACCGACGGCATGATCATCCGCTTCACCCGCAGTGGTTGGGACAATCTTGACGGTTCGCCGCGCCCCGGCCTGCAAAAGGTTGAATACCGCGTAACATCCACCGCGCTCGTCCGCGCAGGCTACCCATTCCCCGATGGCGCGGTGGCAGACGCAGCCAGTGAAGTTCTCCCGCTCACCGCTCCGCCCACCGTCCGTTTTCGCAGCAAGGACGGCAACTGGCGTGACCGGTGGGAGCCGCAATTAACCACCGAACTGCCCATCGCGGTCGAACTGCTGATCCCGCAACGCGGCGTGCCGCCTTTGCGCATCGTGTCGCTGGTCGGGGTAAACTACCAGTGAACCCGCACGATCCGAAAGAACGCGGCGCCGCGCTGCTCTCGGTCTTGCTGCTCGTAGCGGTCATGGCGGTGATCGCTGCCGTCATGCTTGATCGGCTGAACCTCGCCACGCGCCTTGCCGGAAACGGGCAGGCGATGACGCAGGCACGCCTCTATGCCACGAGCGCCGAAACGTTGGCGATGGCCCGGATCAAGGCGATGGTCGATCAGTCGCAGGAACGCACGGTGGACCGGACCGGCCTGCTCGGTCGGGAGTTTCCGATGCCCCTGCTGCGCGGCACCGTGATGGCGAGGGTGGATGATGCTGGAAACTGCTTCAACCTCAATTCGCTGGTCGAGGCAGATGCCCAAGCCAACAATCGCCTGCGCCTCGTCGGCTTGAGCCAATTGCGCGCCTTGATGCGCAGCCTCGCCATTCCAGAAGGCGAAGCGGCGACTATCAGCGATTCGATTGCCGACTGGATCGATACGGACAATGTGCCCGCGCCCAATGGGGCTGAGGACGACAGCTACCAGGGCCGCCCCGTGCCTTATCGCACCGCTGGCCGCCTGATCGGCGATGTCAGCGAAATTCGCGCGGTTCGTGGCATGACGCCGCAGTTCTATGAACGCTTGCGCCCGTGGCTCTGCGCGTTGCCTGCGGCCCAACTTTCCCCACTCAATATCAACACCCTGCGCCCCGATCAGGCGCCGCTGCTGGCCATGATCGCACCCGCTGCCATCCCGGTAGACCGTGCCCGCGCGCTGATCGCAAGTCGCCCCGCGCTTGGCTGGGCCAAGGCGGAAGACGCCCTGCGCGGCTTTGGTGGCGGGGAGGGGGGCGGCATCCCCGCCGGTCAATTGCAGGTCCGCAGCCGCTGGTTTCTGCTGACGCAGACCGTCACCGTCGATTCGGCTGTGCTTGAAGAACAGGCCCTGATCGACATCGGCCTCAACCCGCCCCGCGTCGCCTTCCGCACATGGGGTGACAGGTTCAGCCGCTAAATCCTGCGGACAGGCAAAATTTCCGCTTCCCTTTCCTGCGCCTTTCTGCAAAGGGGCCACCCCGCGCAGCGTGTTCTGTGCGATCAATGTGGCGACCGTAGCTCAGTTGGTTAGACCTGTATTTCCCCCTTATGGGGCACGCGCCGAGGCATAGCCTTTTGGTGTGGATTCCCGCCATTGCGCTTGCGAGTGGACGGCCCGCGTGGCAGAGCGGGGCAAGACCGGTGGCGGACGCTTCCGGGAGAAGGATCAGACTGCTCCGCGCCCATGCACGGTTTTGCCAACCCCGCCCGTTTCCTGCGCCTTGCCCGCTGGATGATGCCGCTATTGCTGGTTTCAGGCCTGCTGCTGTCGATGGGCGCGCTGATCTACGGTATGATCGTAGTTCCGCCAGACAGGCTGATGGGTGAAACCGTGCGCATCATGTTCATCCACGTGCCTGCTGCGTGGCTGGGCATGGCCGGATGGTCCACGATAGCTATCGCCAGCATTGTCGAACTGGTCTGGCGGCACCCGCTGGCGGCCATCGCAGGTCGCGCAGCAGCCGTTCCCGGCGCAACCTTCACCGCCATCTGTCTCGCCACCGGCTCGATCTGGGCACGTCCCACTTGGGGTACATGGTGGGTGTGGGATGGGCGCTTGACCAGCTTCCTCGTGTTGCTGTTTCTCTATTTCGGCTACATTGCGCTGTCAGGCGCGGCGCAGCGTGACATGGCGGGTGGGGGCGGCGGAAACCGCATCACCGCGATCTTCGGCCTTGTCGGCGCAATCAACATCCCGATCATCAACCGATCGGTCGTGTGGTGGAACAGCCTGCACCAGCCACCTTCGATCACCGCAGGCAAGTCCGCCATCGATGGCACGTTCCTGTGGCCGCTGCTGATTGCCGCGATTGGGTTCAGCCTCATCTTTGGTGGCGTCGTAATCGCGCGTATGCGCACTCTTCTGGCCGACATTCAGGCCGAGGCGCGTCTGCGCCGGAAAGCGATGGCGTAACAAGCGTATGCGCGAAGGTCTTCAGCAATGGGATTACGTAGTGGCCGCCTTGTCGATCGGTGTGATCGGCACGCTGCTGCTGGTCGGCTGGTCACTCGCGGCTATGATCCGCGCGGAACGCCGTCGGGATAAGGTCAGAGGCAAGTGAGCACCAGTTCAGCCGGCGGCATCAAGCCCAAGCATCAGCGCCTTGTCCTCATCATAGTGGCGCTTGTCGCACTGATCGGCGCGGGGCTGCTTGCGGCCTATGCCCTGTCAAATCAGGCCAGCTATTTCTACGTGCCCGCTGATCTGGTGAAAGACCCACCCGAACAGGGCCGCGCCATCCGCCTCGGTGGCATGGTTGAAAAGGGCTCTTTGAAAACCCGTAGCGACGGCATCACCATTGATTTCGTCGTGGGCGATGGCAAGGCGCGCGTGCCTGTACGCTTCACCGGCATAACGCCAGACCTCTTCGTCGAAAATTCAGGGGTCGTTGCCGAAGGCCGCATGGAGGGCCAGACGTTCGTGGCCGACAACCTGCTCGCCAAGCACGATGAAAACTACGTCCCGCGCCAGATGGGCGACATGACCCCGGAACAGGCCAAGCAAGTGGTGGCTGAAACGCAATGATCGCCGAAATCGGCCTTGCCGTCCTGTGGATGGCCGCAGCCCTTGCCGTGTTGCAGCTCTTCGCCGGTTTTTCGGCCCTGCGCCCCGGTGGAAAAGCGCTGGCTGGTGTCGTGCGCCCGCTTGCGGTGATGCAGGGCGTGCTGGTTGCCATATCCTTCCTCGCGCTTATCGACCTGTTTCTGGAAACCGATCTTTCGGTAAAGCTGGTCGCGGCCAACAGCCATTCGATGAAGCCGTTCATCTTCAAGCTGGCGGGCACATGGGGCAACCACGAAGGCTCGATGCTGCTGTGGATCACGATCATGGCCGTTTCTGGCGGGGTGGTTGCGCTGGTGGAAAAGCGCCTGCGCGAAGACACGCTGATCGCCACGCTTGCAGGCCAGGCCTTTGTCAGCCTTGGCTTCTATGCCTTCCTGCTGCTCTCCTCCAATCCGTTCGAACGCCTGCCCGAACCCGCGCCCGAAGGGCAGGGGCTGAATCCGTTGCTGCAGGACATCGGCCTCGCCTTCCACCCGCCGACGCTCTACGTCGGCTACGTTGGCCTTTCGGTCGCATTCAGCTTTGCCATCGGCGCGCTGATCACGCGTGATGTTGGTCCGGCCTTTGCCCGCGCGATGCGGCCGTGGGTTCTGGGTGCATGGATTTTCCTCACGGTCGGCATCACTGCCGGATCGTATTGGGCCTATTACACGCTCGGCTGGGGCGGCTGGTGGTTCTGGGATCCGGTTGAAAACGCCTCGTTGATGCCGTGGCTTGCAGCCACCGCACTGCTCCATTCGTGCTCGGTCCTCGCCAGTCGCAATGCCTTGCGCGCGTGGACGGTGATGCTCGGCGTGATCGCGTTTTCGATGTCGATGGTCGGTACGTTCCTCGTCCGCTCCGGCATCCTCACCTCGGTCCACGCCTTCGCGGTCGATCCTGAACGCGGTTCATTCATCCTTGCGCTGCTCGCCATCTACATCGGCGGCGCATTGGCGCTGTTCGGCATCCGCGCTTCGACCGTGACTGAGGGTGAGCGGTTCAGCCTGTTCAGCCGCGAAGCCAGCCTCGTGTTCAACAACGTGATGCTGTGCGGCATCCTCGGCATCGTCCTGCTCGGCACGCTCTATCCGCTGATGACAGAGGCGTTCGGCGCCAAAGTCTCGGTCGGCCCGCCTTACTTCAACCCGGTTTCGGCCATCTTCGCCATCCCGATGATGTTGATGATGGGCGTCGGCCCGCTCTTGCGCTGGCGCAAGGACAAGCCCTCGCGCATCACCGCCATGGTGGCCGTGCCTGCGCTGCTGGTCGCGCTGGTCCTGCTGGCCATCGTGTTGATGTTCCCGTCGATCCGTGTGCTGCCAATGCTCGGCATCGCGGTGGGGGCAGGGCTTGCCGTGGCAAGCTGGCTCCCGCTCAAGGGTCGCAATTTGCGCCGCACCCCGCTCAGCGTCTGGGGCATGGTCGTTGCCCACTGCGGCCTCGGCGTGGCGCTGCTCGGCGCGGCGAGCGAGAGCGCGTTCTCCACTGAACGCCTCGCCGCCATGAACGTGGGCGATACGCAAAGCGTCGGCCCCATTGCGCTAAAGCTGGAAAAGATCGAACCTGTCGCCGGGCCGAACTGGACCGCCATCGAAGCCACGGTATCCGCCTCCTACAAAGGTGGCGGGGCTGTGACGCTCCACCCACAGGCGCGCACTTTCACCTCGCCACCGGGTGAGCGCACCGAATCAGCGCTTTACACCCGCTGGAACGGCCAGCTCTATGCCGTGCTGGGCAACGAAGGCGACGATGGCCGCTGGCAGATGCGTTTCTGGTGGAAGCCGTTCGTCCCGCTGCTCTGGCTAGGCGGCTTGCTTGTGGCATTCGGCGGTTTGCTGGCGCTGATTGGCCGCGTGGCGCAGGACGTGAAGCGACTGCGGGTGGGTGACAAGATCGCTTTCCGCAAGACCCGGCAGGATATGCTGAAATGAGCGAGCAACCGCCCAAACGCTCTGGCATTGCCATCTGGCTCCCCCTCGCGCTGTTCGGTGCATTCTTTGCGCTCGTCATCTGGGGGCTCTACCGCCCGGCTGACCGCGAAGTGGCCAGCGCCTTCATCGGCAAGCCACTGCCGCAATTCAACCTGCCCGCCGCCACCAAAGAACGCCCAGGCCTTACGACTGCCGCAATGACAACCGGCAAGCCTCGCCTGCTCAACGTCTTCGCCAGCTGGTGCGTCCCTTGCGCGGTCGAAGCGCCGCAGCTTGAAGCGTTGCGCCAGCAAGGCGTAGAGATCGACGGCGTCGCCATCCGTGACCGCAAGGCAGACCTCGACCGCTTCCTCGCCACCTATGGCAACCCTTTCGCCCGTATCGGGAAGGATGACCTGTCCGAAGTGCAACTCGGCATTGGTTCATCCGGCGTGCCAGAAACCTTCGTGATCGATGGCAAGGGCGTGATCCGCCACCAGCACATCGGCGAAATCCGGCCCGAAGACGTGCCCATGATCCTCGAAAAGCTGAAGGAGGCGCAATCGTGAGGCACATGTTGATCGCGCTTGTCGCGCTCCTCCTCGCCGCCCCTCTGGCCGCGCAGGACCAGATGCCGCCGGCCCCTCTGGCCTACAAACAACTCGATGATCCAGCGCTCGAAGCCAAGGCGCAAGGCCTCATGGAAACCCTGCGCTGCCTCAAGTGTCAGAGCCAGTCCATCGCCGACAGCGACGCGCCGATGGCGGGTGACATGCGCCATCAGGTCCGCACTCGCATTGCCGCCGGGGAAGAGCCGGAAGCCATCCGCACATGGCTGGTTGAACGCTATGGCGATTACGTGAGCTACGCGCCGCAGAACAAACCGATCATGTGGCCGCTCTTCGCAGCGCCGCTGGTGATACTGCTCCTTGCCGTGTTCCTGCTGCGCGGACGCTTCCGCAGTGCAGGCAAGAAGGTGACTGGCGAATGACCTGGGTTATCGTCCTCCTGATTGCCGCCGTTGCATTCGGTGCCATGGCCTTCGCGCTCAAGATGCCCCGCGCAGGCTGGGAACTCACAGGCGCGGCGCTGCTCGTCGGCATTGCCGGTTACGCGCTGCAAGGTATGCCAAACATGCCCGGCGCGCCCAAGGCACCGGTTGAGAACAAGCGTGCTGCCGATGAAGCGTTGATCAAGCAACGCCAGCAGATGGGCGATGGCTTTGCCAAGGGTGCCAGTTGGATGATCCTTGCCGATGGCCTTGCCCGGCAGGGCCAGTTTGGCGCTTCAGCCGAAGTTCTGCGCAAGGGTACGCAGCAGTTCCCGCAGGATGCGGACCTGTGGGTTTCGCTCGGCAATGCGCTGGTCGGCCATTCCGATGGCCTGATAACCCCCGCCGCGCAGTTCGCTTTCCAGAAAGCGGCCAGCATTGATCCGGCCCATCCCGGCCCACCGTTCTTCATGGGCCTTGCGCTGGCGCAGTCGGGCCGTTTGCCCGATGCTCGCGCAGTCTGGGCCGAACTGCTCGAACGCTCTCCCACCGATGCCCCCTGGCGTGCAGACCTTGCCGCGCGAATCCAGCGCATCGATTCGATGCTGGCGATGACCGATGGCGCCGAAACCGCAGGCGCACCGGTCGATGATCAGCCCCCTGCGCCCGGGGCTTCGCCCCAAGTCGCTGAATAAGCGCACAAAATTTCGCTTTGAGATGGGCTGGCGGCGCGTCGGTTTTCGCTGGCCAGGCTCAGGCTTTCGCACCATTGCAGGGGTCATGGGGCAGTGCTAAAGCGCCGCGCCGGTCCGCCGTTTCGGGGGACGGAACAGGGCTGAAAAGCCGGGGGCACGGTCGTCATGAGTAATGCCGAAACCACTGCAGAAAGCCCCGGCACAGTCGCGCCTGCTTCTGGGCCAGCCTCTGGCGGGCACGGCCATTCCCAAGGCTCCCTGTTCAAACTCGCCGTCGGCGCCATCGGCGTCGTCTTCGGCGACATTGGCACCAGCCCGCTATACGCCCTGCGCGATACCTTCGCCGGGCACCATCCGCTCCCGCTCGATCTCATGCACATCTTCGGCATCATCAGCCTGATGTTCTGGTCGATGATGATCATCGTGACGTTCAAATATGTCACGGTCATCATGCGGGCCGACAACAAGGGTGAGGGCGGCAGCCTCGCGCTGTTGGCGCTGATCAACCAGCACACCGATGGCAAGCGCTGGGGCAAGGGCATCATCCTGCTTGGCGTGTTCGCCACCGCATTGTTCTATGGCGATTCGATGATCACGCCTGCGGTGTCGGTCATGGGCGCGATTGAAGGTGTCGCGGTCTATCGCCCATCGATGCAGGGTATGATCGTGCCGCTGGTCGTTACCATCCTGATCGGGCTGTTCTTTATCCAGAGTCGTGGCACCGAAAAGGTCGCTGCGTTCTTCGGCCCGATCATGCTGCTCTATTTCGCGACGATTTCGGTTCTCGGAGCCATCAGCATCGCGCAGTATCCGCAGGTCATGGCCGCGCTCAGCCCGCACTATGCGGTTACCATGTTCATCAGTGATCCCTTCCGTGGTTTCCTCGCGATGGGTGCGGCGGTGCTGGCCGTGACGGGTGCAGAGGCGCTCTACGCCGATATGGGCCACTTTGGCCGTCGCCCGATCCGCCTGTCATGGTTGGTGTTCGTTCTACCGGCGCTGGTGCTCAATTATCTGGGCCAAGCCTCGCTGCTGATCCGCAATCCGGCTGCGATTGAAAGCCCGTTCTATCTGCTCGCACCCGAATGGTTCCAGTGGCCGCTGCTGTTCATTGCCTCGGCTGCCGCGGTCATCGCCTCGCAGGCTGTGATCTCAGGCGCGTTCTCGGTCACGCAGCAGGCCATCCAGCTCGGCTTCATCCCGCGCATGACGATCAAGCACACGTCCACCGCAGCGGGCCAGATCTATATCCCGGTGATCAACTGGGCACTGATGATCGCGGTGATCGTGCTGGTGCTGGTGTTCCAGCGCTCGTCCAACCTTACCGCAGCTTATGGTATCGCGGTGACTGGCGCGATGCTGATCGACAACTTCCTGCTTGCGGTTGTGCTGTTCAAGCTGTGGCACTGGAAGGCACCCGCTGCCGTCGCCATGCTCGCGCTGTTCTTCACCATCGACGCGGCGTACCTTGGCGCGAACCTTACAAAGATTCCCGATGGTGGCTGGGTGCCGCTGGTCATGGGCGTGGCGATTTTCACGCTGCTCACCACCTGGTCACGTGGGCGCGCATTGATGCGGGCGAACATGGCCGAAGGTACGATCCCGCTCGAAGTCTTCACCAAGTCCGCCCATTCCAGCGCGGCCCGCGTTCCCGGCACAGCCATCTTCATGGCCTCCACCGCTGCTGGCGTGCCTTCGGCGCTGCTCCACAACATCAAGCACAACAAGGTGCTGCACGAACGCGTGGTGATTCTCACCGTTTCGATCGAGGACGTGCCCTTTGTCGAGGAAGCCGAACGCTTCTCGGTCAAGGACTACTCCAACGGCTTCTACCGCCTGACCATGCGTTTCGGTTTCCTTGAAGAAACCGACGTCCCGGCCGCGCTCAAGAAGGTCAGCATGTGCGGTGAACCGTTCAACATGATGAAGACCAGTTTCTTCCTTTCCCGCCAGACGCTGATCGCATCTGACAAGCCGGGCATGGCCCTGTGGCGCGAAAAGTTGTTTGCATGGATGCTGCGCAATGCTGCCAGCGCGATGGAGTTCTTCCGTCTGCCCACCAATCGCGTGGTGGAACTCGGAAGCCAGTTGAAGATCTGACGCCCCCGACACGTCCATTTCGGTTCATCGCGCTTTGCAGAGCAAAGACTTGGATTGCCTTGAAAACGCGATAATCTGCCACGATGACTGGCGAACTGGGGCGCACAGCAATGCCTGACAAAGCGCTCTTGCGTGAAATACTTGATGCCCAATTGGAAATGGTCTGCCGCTTTCGGGCAGATGGCACGATTCTGTTCGTCAATCGCGCTTATGCCGCCTCACTTGGCCACACGTCTGAGGAGATGACCGGGCGGAACCTCTGGGCTTATGTGACCGAGGAGGACCACGCCCACGTCAATCAGATGCTTGAACAGCTGACGCCAACTTCACCAGAACTCACCATTGAGAACCGCTTTGAAACAGCAAAAGGCACACGCTGGGTGCTTTGGCGCAATCACGCATTGGCTTTTGATGCCGAAGGCCGTTGGCAAGAGGCACAATCCACCGGCATCGACATAACCGAACGCAAGCAGCTTGAAGAGCAACTGGAACTGCTTGTCGGCGAACTCAATCACCGCGTGAAAAACACGCTGATGGTGGTGCAGGCGATGGCGCATCAGACCTTTCGCGGCACTGGCCTGCCACCACAGCCGGTGGCCACGTTCAACAATCGCCTGGGCGCGCTATCGGGTGCGCATGATGCGCTCAGCCGGGCCAACTGGGCGGGAGCCACGTTGGCGGAGATCGTCCATCAAGGCCTGCTGATCTGCGGCCCTGATGACATGCGGCTGGACATCGGCGGACCTGCGGTGCTGCTTCCGTCCAACGCCACTGTGTCGATGGTCATGGTACTGCACGAACTGGCCACAAACGCGATGAAATACGGCGCGCTTTCCACGATCTCGGGCAGCGTCTCCATCCAGTGGACGTTTGAACCTTCATCGAATGCAACCGGCACGGTCATGATCGATTGGCGCGAAAGCGGCGGGCCGGAAGTCGCCAAACCGACGCGCCGGGGTTTTGGATCACGGCTTGTGTCTGATGCCGTTCCCCGGCAATTAGGTGGATCGGTGCAGCTTGATTATGCGCCGTCCGGGCTGCATTGCCGCATCTCGGTGCCGGGGGCCATTTGCGTGGCGGGGATGCAATAGATGAATGCGGGCCAGAAATGATCGAAGGTAAGCGCATCCTCGTTGTCGAAGATGAATTTATCGTCGCGGCCATGCTGTGCGATACGCTCGAAGATGCGGGCGCGGTGCCACTTGGTCCCGTCGGTCGTGTCAATGAAGCGCTGGAAGCAGTTGCGGCGGGTGGCATTGATGCTGTTGTGCTCGATTGGAATCTTGGTGGCGAACCGAGCTTGCCTGTCGCTACCGCGCTGGCGGAACGCGGTGTGCCCTTTGTCATCGCCACTGGTTATGGTTCGGTCGACGCGCCGTTCAACGATCGGCCGATTTTGGGTAAACCCTATGTGTCGGGTCAGTTGATTGCTAAATTGGGGGCGTTTTTTCAGGGCTGATGTGGGGCTGCCCGGCGTCTCCGGGGCTCCACTGGCTCAGCGCCCAATGCGCGATGCGGAACCCCGGACAAGCGGAGCGTCAGTCCTTCTTGGCTTCGCTCACGGATTCATTGTGCAGGCTGGCTTCAGCTTCGGCCGCTTCCTGCTTCACATTGGCAGCAGCCTTGCTGCCCAATTCGTCGGTTGCCGCAGCGGCATCATCTACGGCTTTAGCAGCCTTGTCGCCCAGTTCATCGGTTGCTGCAGCGGCCTTGTCGGCGGCATTGGCCACGTCATTACCAGCCGATTCAGCTGTCGTTTCGGCGGCATCCTGTGTCTGTTCCGAACAGGCGGAAAGAGCCAGGGCACTGGCTGCAGCGGCGGCGATCAGGGTAAATTTGCGCATGTCTTGGGTAACTCCCCTTTGGTGTCTCACCCGCAGCGCGGGTTGAGAGGGCAACGCCCGGACCTGCAAAAATATCCCGGCGGTCTCAAATGCTTGGTCATTCATTGCGCAACGCGAAACGAATGGGAGCGCGGCATCCGCAAATGCCGCGCTCCGTTTTCAATCGACAATCTGAGCCAGATCAGCCCAGATTTGCGCTTACCATTGCAAAGAGCATAGGCAGCGAAAGCAGCGTGTTGGTGCGGCTTGCATAGAGCGCGCGCGGTGCAGCAGCAGCCTTTTCTTCAGCCGTCGCTTCCACGATGCCCAGGATCTTCTTCTGGGCGGGCCAGATGATGAACCACACGTTGAACGCCATGATCAACGCCAGCCACATGCCAAGGCCGATCAGGTTGACATTGCCTTCTCCAGAGAAGGTCATGGCCTGATGGGCATAGCCCGAAACGATGGCGATGCCGAGGCCGGTCAACACGGTCAGCAGCGCGGCATAGCGGAAGAAGAAGAACACCTTGGGCGCAATGTGCCCGGTGATCGCGCCTTTCTGTTCGGCTGGAATTTTCGGCATGGTGGGCACCTGCACGAAGTTCAGGTAATAGAGCAGGCCGATCCACAAGATGCCAAAGAACACGTGCATCCAGCGCAGCACCGAATTGGCATCCACCGGCGCGGAATCGCCATAGGCGAACATCACAGCGATGGTGGCGATCAAGCCTACAACCAGTACGAGATGAAGATTGCCAAAGAATTTGGCCATGAGAATTCCCCCTATTTGCAACCGTCATTTGGCAGGGGCACGACCATGCCCCCTGCGGTTGCCGCGCATATTACGATGCACGGTGCAAAAGTCACACAAAAAGGGGTGGCAGGCGCCTGCTCAATCGTGCGGGGGATTCTTCTCGACGTCAGTTTCCGCACCCACCGCCAGCCCGTGCTTCAGCAGCATCGGAATTTGCGAGAACGTGAACAGGAACGACAGTGTGGTTACACCCCACAGCTTGGCCTGCAGCCAGATCTCGAAATTGCCGTTGGCGGTGTTGAAGAAGTACCGCAAAACCTCGTTCAGCCCGGCAAGGAACAGAAAGAAGAACGCCCAGTTGCGTGACAGCTTCAGCCAGCCTTCGTTGCTCAGGCCCTCAAACGCGGCCTCCAGCAGATAGCGCAGCATCGGCTTGCCTTTGGCCAGTCCCGCAAACAGCACGCCCGCAAAAAGCAGGTAGATCGCGGTCGGCTTCACCTGGATCCAGAAGGGATCGCCCAGAAGCACGGTCAGCGTGCCGAAGCCGAGGATCAGAACGGTAGACAGCCACAGCATCGGCGAAATCTTGCCCAGCCGCAGCTTTGAGATGACCAGCGCTGCCACCGTTGCCACCATGAACATCGCCGTGCCCTTGGTCACCGCTACCACTTCGGCAAGGCCTGCATCGCCGCCAGCGGGTTTGAAATAGCGATAGGCGAGGAAGAACACGAGCAGCGGGCCATAATCGACCAGCAGGTTCACCCAGGAGGACTTGGGTTTCGGTTTCGTCTCGCTCACCGGTAAACTCCTGCGATGACCTTGGCCAGCAGGTCGGGGTCGAAAGGCCGCAGATCGTCGATCTTCTCACCCACGCCAATCGCGTGGATCGGCAGGCCATATTGCTCGGCCGCTGCCACCAGCACGCCGCCGCGCGCGGTGCCGTCCAGCTTGGTCATGATCAGGCCGGTCACGCTCGCCACTTCCTTGAAAATCTCGATCTGTTGCAAGGCGTTCTGCCCATTGGTCGCATCGAGCACCAGCACCACGTCATGCGGCGCTTCTGGGTTCAGCCGACCGAGAACGCGGCGCACTTTGGCCAGTTCGTCCATCAGTTCGCGCTTGTTTTGCAACCGGCCCGCCGTGTCCACGATCAGCGTGTCGATTCCGGTGTCTGTGGCCGATTTCACCGCGTCGAACACAATGGCCGCCGGGTCGCCGCCTTCCGGCCCGGTCACGATGGGAATGCCCAGCCGCTCGGCCCAGACCTTCAACTGGCCGATGGCGGCGGCGCGGAAGGTGTCCCCTGCGGCGAGCATCACGCCATAGTCCTGCTCCTGGAACAGGTGCGCCAGCTTGGCGATGGTGGTGGTCTTGCCCGAACCGTTCACGCCAATCACGAGAATCACTTGCGGGCGCGGAAAAGCCACGATTTCCAGCGGCTTGGCCACGGGGCGCAGGATCGCGGCGATTTCCTCGGCCACGGCTTCCTTCAGGCCCTGCGCGTCCACACCACTCTCGAACTTCGCGGCCTTCAGCTTCTCGCGGATACGCGCCGCGGCGCGGGGGCCAAGGTCGGAGAGGATCAGCGCGTCCTCAAGATCGTCAAGCTGCGCCTCGGTCAGCCGCGATGCGCCGACAATGCCGCCAAGGTTTTCGGCAAGCCGTTCGGAAGTCTTGCGAAAACCTCCCAGCAGGCGGTCGGACCAGCTTTCGCCACTCATTCCAGTATTCCTTCAACAATCTTGGTCGGCGTCACCGTCACGAGACTGCCCGCCGCCACGCCTTGTGGCACGCGATAGCTCGCAAAGTGGCCCGCATGGCCGGTTCCGTCGCGCTCGGCAAGGATTTCAGCGGGTTTGCCGATGAGCGTGGCGAGCCAGCGGACGCGTTCTTCGGCCACCGCGGCCCGCACTTCGGCCGCACGCTCACGCACCAGCACCGGATCGACTTGTGGCATCCGCGCCGCCGGGGTGCCGGGGCGGGGGGAGTAGGGGAAAATGTGGCCATGGACGATCCCGCATTCGCGCACGATGGAGACGTTTTCCTCATGCATTTCAGCGGTTTCGGTAGGGAACCCGGCGATCAGGTCCGCGCCGATGGCAATGTCCGGGCGCCGCGCCTTCATCTGTTGCACGAGGTCAATCGCCCGCGCGCGGGAGTGCCGCCGTTTCATCCTTTTCAGCACCATGTCGCTGCCAGACTGTAGCGAAAGGTGGATGTGCGGCATTACGCGTGGTTCGGAGGTGATGAGGTCGAAGAGGAGCGGATCGATCTCCACCCCGTCGAGCGAGGAGAGGCGAAGCCGGGGGAGGGTGGGGAACGCTTCGAGGATTGTGGCGACGAGATTGCCGAGCTTTGGAGCATTCGGCAGGTCAAAGCCCCATGAGGTCACGTCGACGCCGGTCAAGACCACCTCATTGACGCCCCAATGGCCGCTTTGGTGCGCTTTAGGTGCATTTAGGTGCAAGTTGGTGCTGTTCGGAAATATTGCGTTTTCGACCGCTGAAAGCACATCAACTATCGGCAAAGAAACGCTTTTTCCGCGCCCTTGGGGGATGATGCAGAATGTGCAGGCATGATCGCACCCGTTCTGCACCGGAACGAAAGCACGGGTGTGCGATCCAACACGCCGACCCTCCGCAACACGCTCATTGCTCCCCCGCGA
Source organism: Novosphingobium sp. 17-62-19 (assembly GCF_002256775.1). Lineage (GTDB taxonomy): Bacteria > Pseudomonadota > Alphaproteobacteria > Sphingomonadales > Sphingomonadaceae > Novosphingobium. The sequence goes on from NZ_NCII01000070.1 coordinate 16,511, forward strand.
AGGCGGGGGCCTCAGGCCGTCTTTAACAACATCGAGGCCCCCGCCTTCGCGGGGGAGCCAGCTTTGTTCAAGAAGTTTGACCGTGTTGGAAACCACTGCATCGACTTCCGCCATCGCGGCAAAGGCCTCAGCCTCAATCGTCGCAGCGCACCCCGTCACGACCAGGCGCGCATCGGGATGTTCACGCCGCAGCTTGCGCACCGCGCGGCGCGATTGGCGCACGGCCTCAGCCGTCACCGCGCAGGAATTGACCACCACCGTGGGCGGGCCGTCGGCCAGAAACCCCCGTATCGCCTCGCTTTCAGCGATGTTCAGGCGGCAGCCGAGTGAGACGACTTCAACGCTCATGCCGGAAAATCGGCATCCTCGAACGTGCCTTCGAAGCTCAAGGTGGCAGGGCCGGTCATGTCGATTGTGCTACCATCTGGCCAAGTGATCGTCAGCGGGCCGCCGGGCAGGTCTACAAGCACCTTGCGCCCCGTCAGCTTGCGGCGGATCGCGGCGACGGCGGTGGCGCAGGCGCCGGTGCCACAGGCGCGCGTCAGGCCCACGCCACGTTCCCAGACACGCAGCTTGAGGTGATCGGGACCGACCACACTAGCGACGTTAACGTTGATTTTCTGCGGAAAAAGCGGGTCACACTCGATCAGCGGGCCGAGCCGTTCTAGGTCCACCGCATCGGCATCTGGCACGAAGAAGATCACATGCGGATTGCCGACATTGACGCCGACCGGGTTCTCCAGTTCCTCCCAACCGACAGGCATTTCCAGCGTGTCCATCGCGTAGGCTACCGGGATTTCGTCCCAGCCAAGGCGAGGTGCGCCCATATCGACCGAGACGCCCTCGGCGCGGGCTTTGGAGTGGATCAATCCGCCAAGTGTTTCAATGCTTTGGGTGCCGCCCAGCAGCAGGCCCACAGCGCGGCTGGCGTTGCCGCACGCTTCGACCTCGCTGCCATCGTGATTGAAGATGCGCATCTTCACATCGGCCAGACTTGACGGTTCCAGCACGATCAACTGATCGCAACCGATGCCGGTGCAACGATCGGCCAGCCCGGCGGCCCGGCGTGCGGACATGGTGACCGGCACTTCGCGGGCGTCGATCACCACGAAATCATTGCCGAGGCCGTGCATCTTGCGGAAGGGAATGCGCATGAGGCGCGACTTAGGGATTGCCGCGCCTCAAGGCAATGTGCGGCTGAAATTCAGGCCGTGGCGGCGCGCGGTGGTTCCGGCTGATCCTCGGCGGTGGTTGCCTCAATTACTGGCCCCATCGGCAACAAGTTGCCCTTTGCCAGCAAGGCGCGCACGGAATTGGCGTCTGATGGCTGACCGTAAAGGAAGCCCTGGCCTTTGAAGGAACCATATTTCCGAAGTTCAGCAAGCACTTCGGTGGTTTCGATGCCTTCTGCCGTGATGGGCAGGTTCAGGCCCTTGCCGAGCGAGGAGATCGCCTCGACGATGGTGTCGCTGTCCTTGCTCTTGCCGAGGTTCGAGACGAAGAAGCGGTCGATCTTGATCTGGTCGAACGGTAGCGTCCGCAATTGCGCAAGGCTGGAATAGCCGGTGCCGAAATCATCCAGGCTGATTCGGATGCCCTGATTCTTCAGGCTGGTAATCAGTGTGCGGACCACGCCGATGTTTTCGTGCAAGCAGGTTTCGGTGATTTCGATGTCCAGCCGGTGCGGCGGGAAATTGGCTTCTACCAGCAGCTTGAGAAGCTTCTGGGCAAACCACGGATCGCGCAACTGCATGGGCGAGATGTTGACCGAAAGCGTCAGGCGTGGGTCCCAATCGCGGGCATCCACGAGGGCCTGACGGATCAGACTTTCCGACAGTTCAGAAATGAGGCCGATTTCCTCGGCAATGGCGATGAAGATTTCGGGCGAGAGCAGGCCGTGTTTCGGGCTTTTCCAGCGGGCCAGCATTTCGAAACCGGTAAGTTCGCCCGTATCGAGATCGATCTGTTTTTCATAGAACGGGACGAATTCGCCGCGAGGAATGCCATCGCGGATGCCGCGTTCCAGCTCACTGCGGAAGCGCAACTCGTTTTCCATGCTCTGTTCGAACCAGCAATAGCGGTTCCGGCCCGATTTCTTGGCCTGATACATGGCAAGATCGGCGCGGTGCATCAGCTTGGCCGCAGCTTCGCCGGGCTGGTAACTTGAACGATCAGCCGAAGTGGCGAGGCCGAACGAGGCCGTAATGTCAAGCACCACGCCTTCGACTTCGATCGGCCGGTTGATGGCAATGCTGATGCGAGCCATCAGGCGTTCGATCGCTTCGACGTGGTCGGGATCATAGATCGCGGCAAAAGCGAATTCGTCACCGCCCAGACGCGCCATGATGGAACGGTCGGGCAGAATGTCGCCAATGCGGCGCGCGGATTGCAGCAGCACCTCGTCCCCGGCCTTGTGGCCGTGCGCGTCGTTCGCGCGTTTGAAATTGTCGAGATCCATCATCACCACAACCACTTCGTGGCCGGTGGTGCGGGCGGTCTCGATCATCTCGTCCAGCGCGGGGCTGATGCTGCGCCGATTGAGGCAGCCGGTGAGTGGATCGGTATGGGCAAGCCGATGCGCGGTTTCCTCCGCTTCGCGACGCTGGCCCACTTCGCGGGTGAGATCGACATAGCGGCGCCAACCGAACAGCAGCAGCGCGATGTTGAGGATCAGCGCAACGCTGAGCATCGGTTCGCGCGGGCGGGCGCCAGTCAGGACCGAACGGAGGAAATCGGTGAGGACCGTCGATCCGTTGGCAACGAACAACAGCACGGCGGCAATGATGATGCCGAGACCGACATAATCATGGACCGGCTTTTCGGCTAACCCATCTGTGGTATTTCCGTCGATTTGCCCGGTCTGAATTGGCCCGGTTTGAATTGGCGCTGTTGCCATAACCCCTGCTTCCGCTTGTTGCCATCAGCAGGAACAATCCCTGCCAAAAGGCTTTACCCGTCGACCCTGAAACTAGGTGAACGTCCTGAAGTTTTGGTTAAGAATGGGTTGGGAGGCCCGGTTTCCCGCGGTTCCGGCAGGGATGCGTCCCAACCCGCTTGCCTTGAGGTGCGACAACGGCTAAGGGCCTCGCGTCGAAGGGCTTTGCCTTTCGTGTTTTTACAACGGCCCCTGTTCAGGATGCCACACGCTGGTCGGCGAGGTTTCGCCCACCGGCGTTTTTCGCGTTACGCGAAAATGGCATTGGTTCAAGGGCTTGATGATAGGAATTGGGCGTGTTCGATAGTCTTTCAGACCGGCTTGGAGGCGTGTTTGACCGCCTGCGTGGCCGCGGCGCGCTGCGCGAGGAAGACGTTCTGGCCGCGATGCGCGAAGTGCGGATCGCGCTGCTGGAAGCCGATGTCGCGCTCCCGGTCGTCCGTAGATTTATTGAATCCGTTTCGGAGCAGGCTGTCGGTCAATCGGTTCTCAAATCGGTCACGCCCGGCCAGCAAGTTGTCAAGATCGTCAACGACGCGCTGGTCGAGATGCTGGGCGGCGGGACTGCCGAACTGGATCTGAATGCCGCGCCGCCGGTGGTGATCATGATGGTCGGCCTGCAGGGTTCGGGCAAGACCACCAGCACCGCCAAGATCGCCAAGCTGCTGAAAGAGAAGCACGGCAAGAAGGTTCTGATGGCCTCGCTGGACGTCAATCGTCCGGCCGCGCAGGAACAGCTCAAAGTGCTGGGCGAGCAGGCAGGCGTTGCTACACTGCCGATCATCGCTGGTCAGATGCCGGTGGACATCGCCACGCGCGCGGTGAATGCGGCAAAGCTGCAGGCGGTGGACGTGCTGATGCTCGATACCGCGGGCCGCTTGCATGTCGATGCGGCACTGATGGACGAGATGAAGGCGGTTTCGGCCGTCTCGGTGCCCAAGGAAACGCTGCTCGTCGTCGATTCGCTGACCGGGCAGGACGCGGTCAACGTGGCGCAGTCGTTCGCAGGCGAAGTGAACCTGACCGGCGTAGTGCTGACCCGTATGGACGGCGATGCGCGCGGCGGTGCGGCGCTTTCGATGCGCGCGGTCACTGGCAAGCCGATCAAGTTTGCGGGCACCGGCGAAAAGCTGGACGCGATTGAACCGTTCCACCCTGAGCGCGTGGCAGGCCGTATTCTGGGCATGGGCGACATCGTCTCCATCGTCGAGAAGGCGGCGGCGACGATTGACGCCGAGGACGCTGAACGACTGGCGCAGCGGATGTCGAAGGGGCAGTTCGACATGAACGACCTGCGCTCGCAATTGCGGCAGATGCAGAACATGGGCGGGCTTGGCGCGCTGGCCGGCATGATGCCGGGCATGAAGAAGGCCAAGGCAGCGATGGCGCAATCGGGCATGGATGACCGCGTGCTGCTGCGCATGGACGCGATCATCGGTTCGATGACGCCCAAGGAGCGCGAAAAGCCCGAACTGCTCAACGCCAAGCGCAAGATCCGCGTGGCCAAAGGTTCCGGCACGCAAGTGCAGGACGTGAACAAGCTTCTGAAGATGCATCAGGAAATGGCCAAGGCCATGAAGCAGATCAAGAAGATGGGCGGCTTGAAGGGCCTTGGCGCGCTGTTTGGAAAGGGTGGCCTTGGCGCCGCCATGCCGGGGCTGGACCAGCAGATGGGGCCGGGTGGCCTTGGCGGTATGGGCGGTGGTGGTCTGCCGGGGTTGGGTTCGGGCGCTCTGCCGGGCAACCTTGGCGATCTGCTCAAGAAGAAATGAGTTTTCCAGTTTTCGTTTTTCGGTTTGATTGAAAGGTAGTTCAGATGTCGGTTTCTCTCCGTCTTTCGCGTGGTGGTTCGAAGAAGCGCCCGTATTACAAGGTCGTCGTTTCCAACAGCCGCGCGCCGCGCGATGGCAAGT
>NZ_NCII01000071.1 GCF_002256775.1 Novosphingobium sp. 17-62-19
CGCGCTGGCGCTGTTCAACGATGGCACGCTGGAAAAGTACGGCGTGCAGATGATCGGTGCCGATGCCGATGCGATCGACAAGGCCGAGGACCGCCAGCGTTTCCGCGATGCGATGGACAAGATCGGGCTGGAATCGGCGCGTTCGGGCGTGGCGCATTCGGTTGAGGAAGCGCTGGCCATTCTGGAGCGCACCGGCCTGCCAGCAATCATCCGCCCCAGCTTTACGATGGGCGGCACCGGCGGCGGCATTGCCTATAACAAGGACGAATTCGTCAAGATCGTGAAGGGCGGCCTTGAAGCTTCCCCCACCACCGAAGTGCTGATCGATGAATCGCTGCTGGGGTGGAAAGAATACGAGATGGAGGTTGTTCGCGACAAGAACGACAACTGCATCATCATCTGCTCCATCGAAAACGTCGATCCGATGGGCGTCCACACCGGGGATTCGATCACGGTCGCCCCGGCGCTGACGCTGACCGACAAGGAATACCAGATCATGCGCAACGCCAGCATCGCGGTGCTGCGCGAGATCGGCGTGGAAACTGGCGGTTCGAACGTCCAGTTCGCGGTGAACCCCGCCGATGGCCGCATGATCGTGATCGAGATGAACCCGCGCGTGTCGCGCTCGTCCGCGCTGGCATCGAAGGCCACGGGCTTCCCGATTGCCAAGGTCGCGGCAAAGCTGGCCGTGGGCTACACGCTAGACGAGATCATGAACGACATCACCGGGGCCACCCCGGCAGCGTTCGAACCGACGCTGGATTATGTCGTGACCAAGATCCCGCGCTTCGCCTTTGAAAAGTTCAAGGGCGCCGAAAACAACCTTGGCACGGCGATGAAGTCTGTCGGCGAAGTCATGGCGATTGGCCGCAACTTCAAGGAATCGATGCAGAAGGCCCTGCGCGGGCTGGAAACGGGCCTCGACGGCTTCAACCGCGTGGTCGAACTGGAAGGCGCAAGCCGCGACCAGATCACCGCCGCGCTGAGCAAGGCGACGCCGGACCGCATCCTCGCCATCGCACAAGCCTTCCGCGAAGGCTTTACGGTGGATGAGATCAACGCGATCACCAAGTACGAACCGTGGTTCCTGCGCCAGATCTGCGAGATCATCGACGAGGAGAAGAAGGTTCAGGAAGTGGGCCTGCCCAACGACACTGCAGGCTTGCGCCGGTTGAAAGCAATGGGCTTTTCCGACAAGCGCCTCGCCACGCTGGCCGTGCGCGGCATCGGCGTTGCAGGCGGGATGGGTGAGACGCAGGCCAAGCGTTCCGGCCTGCTGCACGATGTGCTTTCCGCGATGGCCGGGGCCACCAGCGAAGCCGAAGTGCGCGCGCTGCGGCACAAGCTGGGCGTGCGCCCGGTGTTCAAGCGCATCGACAGCTGCGCGGCCGAGTTCGAGGCGGTGACGCCCTACATGTACTCGACCTATGAAAGCGGCTTGTTCGGCGAACCGGAGAACGAATCCGCGCCGACCGACCGGAAAAAGATCGTCATTCTCGGCGGCGGGCCGAACCGCATCGGGCAGGGCATCGAGTTCGACTACTGCTGCTGCCACGCCTGCTATGCGCTGGGCGATGCGGGTTTTGAGACCATCATGGTCAACTGCAACCCGGAAACGGTTTCAACCGACTACGATACGTCAGACCGCCTCTATTTCGAGCCGCTGACGGCTGAAGACGTTCTCGAAATCCTTGAACTGGAACAGTCGAACGGTGAACTGGTTGGCGTGATCGTGCAGTTCGGTGGGCAGACCCCGCTGAAGCTGGCGCAGGCGCTGCAGGATGCGGGCATTCCGATCCTTGGTACCAGCCCGGACTCCATCGACCTTGCCGAAGACCGCGAGCGCTTCGCCGCGCTCGTTGCCAAGCTGGGCCTCAAGCAGCCGATGAACGGCATTGCGCGGAGCCGTGATGAAGCCGTCGCCGTGGCCAACCGCATCGGTTATCCGGTGCTGATGCGCCCAAGCTACGTGCTGGGTGGCCGCGCTATGGAAATCGTCGACAGTCAGGCGCAGCTTGACGATTATATCACCACCGCCGTGCAGGTATCGGGCGACAGTCCGGTGCTGATCGACCAGTATCTGCGCGACGCCATCGAATGCGATGTCGATGCACTGGCCGATGGCACCGACGTGACCGTTGCCGGCGTCATGCAGCACATTGAAGAAGCGGGCATCCATTCGGGTGACAGTGCCTGCACGTTGCCGCCCTACAGCCTCTCGCCCGAAATCATCGCCGAGATGGAGCGTCAAGCCATTCTGTTGGCACGGGGCCTGAACGTGCGCGGGCTGATGAACATCCAGTTCGCGATCAAGGACGGCGAAGTCTACCTGATCGAGGTGAACCCGCGCGCCAGCCGCACCGTGCCTTTCGTGGCCAAGGCCGTGGGTACACCCATCGCCAAGTTTGCCGCGCGGATCATGGCGGGCGAAAAGCTGGCCGATCTTCCTCCAGTAAAGCGGGAGATCGACTACATGGCGGTCAAGGAAGCGGTGTTCCCGTTCGCCCGCTTCCCCGGCGTCGATCCGGTGCTTTCGCCCGAAATGAAGTCTACCGGCGAAGTCATGGGGATCGACAGCACCTTTGCGGTGGCTTTCGCCAAGTCGCAGTTGGGTGCAGGGACCAAGCTGCCGCAGGGGGGCACGCTGTTCGTGTCGGTCAAGGACAGCGACAAGACGATGGTCCTGCCCGCCGTGCGCAAGCTGAGTGAGATGGGCTTCAAGATCGTCGCCACCGGTGGAACCGCGCGTTACCTTGCCGATGCGGGTGTGATCGTTGAGCGCGTGAACAAGGTAGCCGAGGGCCGTCCGCATATTGTGGACCGGATCATCGATGGTGAAATCGGCTTCATCTTCAACACCACCGAAGGCTGGCAGAGCCACAAGGACTCCGCCTCGATCCGCGCTTCGGCGTTAGCAGCGCGGGTGCCTTACTTTACAACGGCGGCTGCGTCGGTCGCCGCTGTGGAAGCAATTGCGGCACTTCGGACCACTGAACTTGAAGTGCGTTCATTGCAGGACTATTATAGCTGAACCTTTTAATCCCCCGGTATCGTCAACATGGTGGTCCGGCTCGGCGCATTCGGCGTCGGTCGGTGGGGGCAGGTTTTCCCTTGGAAGCCCTAGCGGCAGCCACGGGGGCAGGACAGGAAAGAGACTGACGGATGGCGAGTGTGGAAAAGCTGCCAATGCTTGCAGCAGGCTACGAACGCCTGACAGCCGAATTGAAAGCACTGCGCGAAGAGCGCCCGCTGATTGTCGATGCGATCGAGGAAGCGCGCGCCCACGGCGACTTGTCTGAAAACGCCGAATATCATGCGGCGAAGGAACGCCAGGGGCAGGTAGAGGCGTCAATCGGCGACCTTGAAGACCGTGTCAGCCGCGCGCAGATCATCGATCCAACCACGCTTTCGGGTGACAAGATCATCTTCGGCGCGACGGTGACGTTGCTGGATGATGATGACAAGCCGGTGAAATACCAGATCGTCGGCCCTTACGAGGCAGACGCGAAGCAGGGCATGATCAGTTATAACTCGCCGCTGGGCAAGGCATTGATCGGCCGCAAGGTGGACGAAGAGATCGAAGTGACGGTCCCTTCGGGCGACAAGTTCTATCAGGTGAAGAAGATCGAATTCATCTGAGGTAACTGCTATAATACATTGAAAAAGGCCCCGGATCACTCCGGGGCCTTTTTCGTATCCGCATCAGCCCTTGGGCAGATCCGGCTCAAGCAATCGGTGCATATGCACGATCACATAGCGCATCTCGGCATCATCCACCGTCCGTTGTGCGGCACTGCGCCAAGCTTCTTCGGCAGTGGCGTAGTCAGGGAACACGCCTACGACATCAACGGCTTTCAGATCGACAAATTCGAGGCCTTGCGGATCTTTGACCCGCCCGCCCATAACGAGATGCAGCTTTTGCATTGGCAACTTTCCTTTGGGGAGGATTCATATGTGCCACTGACAAAAAGTGCAGCCCTGCGCAAGTCGCGTAACGTCGTATTCGGGGGCGAATCCGGGCTGAACGCGGCCTTGTCGATCAGTGCTTGATGCGTGCGGTCAGCTCATTCACCTTGCGCAGCGCCGCTTCGCTGGCTTCCAAAGCAGCTGAACGTGCGATTTCGGCAAAGTCGATTACTTTGTGCCCGGCATCCTTGCCACCTTCGGCAATCTTCCCGCCAACGGTGCCACCTACTTCTTCAACCTTGTGCAAACCTTCTCGACCAACCTCACGCGCGCGGGTGGCGTAATCGAGCGCCATTTTGCCGGCGACAGTTGCCAGTCCTGCCGCGCTCTTGCGCAGGCTACCTGCTGCGTCTTCCACTTTGCCACTGCGGCCACGGAATGATGGCAGCGCCTTGGCTACCAGCGCGCCGAGCAGGATGCCCGCCGCCACCGAAGCGACAGGATGCTCTTCGATCAGGCTTTTCACCGTCTGTACCGGCTTTGCGTTCGCAGTACGCTCAGCAAGGCGGTTTTTGGCCGCGTCAACCTTGTCACGAAGGGTTTCGGTTTCGATCGGGGTGATGTCGTGTTCCATTTCAATCTCCGGTTCGAACCTTGTCCGACAGCCACCCTGCAAACTGCTGCAACGGTTCCCGCAGGAACCACGCCACAAGTGCGGCAAGGGTAGCGCCGATCACGGCCTTGTTCTCGCCAGCAATTTCGCGGGCGGTGTCGATCATCTCAACGGCTTCACCGACCGCACGTTCCTTCATTCTGCCCGGAGAAGTTTCCTGCTTGACGATTTCGAGGTTGCCCTTGAACACGGCCAGCGCATCGTCACGCAGCGCGCGGGCAACGGCAAGTTTTTGTTGATCGCTCATGCGCTAGTCGCTCCGCCGCTCAAAGCTGCCTTGGCGCGGCTCATACGCCTGATAGCAAGCAGGAGGCACACGCCCGACAGAATTGCCAGCACGCCACCGACAATTGCCAGCGCTCCCCAAACACCGACCATAGCAGCCAGCGCCAGCAGAAGGCCAACGACCAGCGCGAGCAGCGTGAAGAAGCCAAACGCGAGGCCTAAGACGAGCAGCACGGCAATCGACTTCGCCTGACCCAGGCTATATGCAGCCTGCGCCTTGCGATAGGCGATTTCCGCTTCGACCAGCGTTTGCCCGTCTTCGATCAGCGCCTTGATTGCGCCGCCCACGCCTTCATCGGGCCTGTCTTCAATCGGCGGGGCGGCATTTTGTGTTTCGGTATCGGTCATCAGGCTGAAACGGCCTCCTTTCCGGGGCCGTCAGTCTTCCGAACGGCCCGAGAGCAGCTTGGCAATCGCAAACCCGGCCACAGCGGCAACGCCGATGGCAACGCCGGGACTTTTCTTCACGAAATCCTTCACATCGTCGCCCAGTTCGCCCAAGTCCTTGGCCTCAAGCTTGGCGGCGGCTTCCTGAATTGAGCGCGCGGCGCTGCGGGCATAATCGCCGTATTGCACGCCCAGCTTTTCGTCGATGGTCGGCGCAGTTTCAGAGATGGTCTTGCCCAGTGTGGTCAGCGCATCGCTTGCACGCGCCTTGCCTTCGACGGCAAGCACAGCGCCTTTTTCCTTGGCCTGCCCGGCATAGACCTTTGCTTCATCCACCCAGTCAGACGTCGTTCCGCTGACCTTGGCTTTATACGCCGCGCCTTTCTCCAAAGCCTCACCCTTCAGCGCTTCGGCTCCAGCCTTGGCTTCCTCGATTGCCTTGCTGAACCGGCCCTTGGCGTTTTCCGTCGTCTCGGTAACGGCAGGAGCGACGGCAGCGATTGCCTCGTCGATCTTCTTCTTGGCGGCGCGCTTTTTCGGTGCGTCGGCGGGGGGCATCGTGGTGTCGGCCATGTCTTGTTTCCCTTCGGCAGTTCGCGCGTATGTTTCGCCCTCGATATGGGCGGTCTTTGCCATCTTGCTAGACCCAAGGCTTGGTTTGCAAGAGCCTTGGGGCACAAGTTGGACCGTATAGGTATGTTGCACTGCAAACGCGGCTTGCCTGCTACGGTTCCACTCGATAGGAGCCGCGCCAAACCTTGGCGCCGATTGTGCCGCCACAAAGCAGGGAGCAGACCATGACTGCGATCATCGACATCCATGCGCGTGAAATCCTCGACAGCCGTGGCAACCCCACTGTTGAAGTCGACATCCTGCTCGAAGACGGCAGCTTTGGCCGTGCCGCCGTGCCTTCCGGTGCTTCAACCGGCGCGCACGAAGCAGTGGAACTGCGTGATGGCGACAAAGCCCGCTATCTTGGAAAGGGTGTGACCAAGGCCGTTACTGCAGTGAACTCCGACATCGCCGAAGCGATCCTCGGGCTCGATGCCGAAGACCAGCGCGATATCGATTTCGCCATGATCGAACTCGACGGTACCGAAAACAAGAGCCGCCTTGGTGCCAATGCTATCCTCGGTGTCAGCCTTGCTGTGGCCAAAGCTGCAGCCGACGCGCGCGGGATGCCGCTTTACAGCTATGTCGGTGGCGTTTCTGCCCACGTGCTACCGGTGCCGATGATGAACATCATCAATGGCGGCGAACATGCTGACAATCCGATCGATTTTCAGGAATTCATGATCATGCCGGTCGGTGCGCCGTCGCTGGCCGAAGCCGTGCGTTGGGGTGCAGAAATCTTTCACACGCTGAAGAAGGGGCTTCAGGAGAAGGGGCTCAACACCTCGGTTGGCGATGAAGGCGGCTTTGCACCAAACCTTGCCAGCACGCGCGATGCGCTCGATTTTATCATGGCCTCGGTTGAGAAGGCCGGGTTCAAGCCCGGCACCGACATCATGCTCGCACTCGATTGCGCTGCCACCGAATTCTTCAAGGGCGGCAAGTACGAAATCAGCGGCGAAGGCCTTTCGCTCTCGCCCGACGCTATGGCCGATTACCTCGCCGCGCTGTGTGATGCCTACCCGATCATCTCGATCGAAGACGGCATGAGCGAAGACGATTTTGAAGGCTGGGCCGCACTGACCTCAAAGGTCGGAAAGCGTGTTCAGCTGGTCGGCGATGACTTGTTCGTGACCAACCCGCGCCGTCTTGAAATGGGCATTGGCAAGGGCCTCGCCAACTCTTTGCTGGTTAAGGTCAACCAGATCGGCACGCTCACAGAAACGCTGGAAGCGGTCAGTATCGCGCAGCGCAATGGCTACACGGCCGTAATGTCGCACCGTTCGGGTGAGACCGAGGATGCGACCATTGCCGATCTCGCAGTTGCCACCAACTGCGGCCAGATCAAGACAGGTTCGCTCGCTCGGTCTGACCGGCTTGCCAAGTACAACCAGCTCATCCGTATCGAGGAGGAACTGGGTATGTCGGCGCGCTATGCCGGTGCGGCAGCGTTCGGTCGTCTCAACGCCTGATCCCGCAGAAGCGTTAAACGAAAAAGGGCGGCTTCTACAAAGGAGCCGCCCTTTTTTCTTCGATTTGGCAATCTTGGGCTACTGCGCCATACGCAAAGCGGGGGAGTTGATATCCTCGTCACTGCGCAGATCGCCTGCAACGTCAGAAAAGTAGGCGACCATTTTTTCATAACCTTCGGCAGATAGGCGCACGAAGACTCGGCGTGCATCGTTTGAGTCGTTTTCGCGGAGAATCAGGCCTTTATCTTCCAGCACGGTCAACCAGCGCAGGGCCGTGGTGGCGGGGACGGCTGCGCCGATGCACGCGCTCGTCACTGGCAGGCGTTTTCGCTCTTTGGCTGCTATGAACAGGTCGAGCAGAATGTCCCAGGCCGGTTCGCCAAACAGGGCAGGGTCGGCAAAGAGGTCTGTTCGGCGGCGGCGATCGCGGTAAGTTGCGCGCGCAACCTCGGCCCAGACTGGACTGTCCTTAACGCTGTGCGTGGCCGCAAAATCGTCCGTTCGCCCGTCGCCATCACTGGCCTCAAGCTCGTGCGCAATGGCGAGCAATTCGTTGGCCGCGGCGATGAGGCGACGTGCCTTAGTGCGAAGTTGATCCTTGCCCATCCGTTGGCAACCCCCTGTAGCGGTATGCGGGACCGGTGAAGTGTTGGTCTCTGACAATGAAATCAATCAACCGCGTTGATGGGGCCATTCGTGGAGGTCCTAAGTAAAGGTTCGTATATTGTCTGGGTTAAGATTGAAATTGTGTTGGTAACACAACGGAATAGGAGAATTGGCCAGGCCAATATTTCCGGTTTGTCCCACCGTAACGGAGCAAGTTACGGAGAGTTATCTTCGAGTTTAACCCGTTCTGGATTTAACAAATACCGCCACACACCCCACATGTTGACCACAAGCAACGCTCCGTTCTGGATAACGAGCGAAGCAGCATCGTTGGCGATTCCCGAAACGATCCACGAAACTGACACCACCACAAACAGTACGAAGCCCCAACCGGTCGTGCGCCGCCCCCGATCGAGCGCCACCAGCGTTGCGGCGGTGATTGTGCCCAACGCTGCAAACCATTCCAATATGCCGTCCATTCTTGCTGCACTCCGCCATGTTTTCACACTTTGCGATGGCCGAAGGGTGAACCGTGCTCGCTGCAACGCGTTCCTCGCGTAGTGATTTAAACGGTCAATTGAATTGCTCTTCCCAAGCCTGCCGCTGTCTGCCAGCCTGCTTGCCGGAGAGACAAGAATGGCAGATTTTCCGACGCGTCCCGATGAAGTTGATGCCGCGTGGATCGAAACTCAGCTTGCAGATGCGGGCGTTCTTGGTGGTGCGCGCATCGTCTCGGTGGAATGGCAATCCATCGGCACAGGTCAGGTTGGGGATACGGCCCGATTTAAGCTTCAATATTCGGATGACGCGCAACACGCCCCGCGCACTGTCGCTGCCAAGTTCCCTTCGGGCGACGCCACCAGTCGCCAGACCGCCGCTGCATTTTCGCTCTATCGCAAGGAGGTGCTGTTCTACCAGCAAGCCGCCGCGTTGATCACGATGCGTGTCCCGCGCGCTTTTGCTGCCATGATTGACGGCAACGGATGCGATTTCGTGCTGTTGTTCGAGGACCTTGGCCCTTGCCTTGCAGGCAACCAGCTTTCCGGTTGCGCACTGCTTCAGGCAGAACACGCCGTCCGCCAAGCCGCAGCACTCCACGCCCCCACGCTGGAACACCCGCTCCTCGATGCAGACTGGCTGCAACCCGATCCGCAAGCCATTGCATCGCTGCGGAGTCTGTATCCACAGGCGCAGGCCATCTTCCGCGAACGCTACGCAGACAGCCTTGGAGCCGAATTGATGGCTGTATGCGAAGCGCTGAACGACAACCTTGAGCTGTGGTTTGACCGCAAGCACAGCCGTCGCAGTCTTCTGCATGGCGATTTCCGGCTCGACAACATGCTCTTCGATATTGGCGGCGGGGCAGAACCAATTGCATTGGTCGATTGGCAGACCTGCGCCGTGGGCTGTGGCCTGACCGACATCGGATATTTCCTCGGCTGCGGGATCGGTTCCGCGCTTCGCCGCCCGAACGAGGCTGCGCTGCTTGAACTATACTGCGCAGAAATGACACGCCTGGGCGTGCCGCTTACCCGCGACGAAATCTGGGACGATTACTGTATCGGGGCGCTCCACGGTGTTTCGACCGCCGTATTCAGCGCTGCGTTCGTCGTCCGCACCGAACGCGGCGACGCCAACTTTCTATCGATGGCGCGTGGCGCTTGCGAACTCGCGCTCGAACACAACAGCCTGGGCGCACTCAAGCGCCGGATGGAGCACGCCTGATGCTGACCAAAGGTGACGATTTCCCACTGCATCAGACGCCCGAACCGGTCGCCTACGCCGGAACCGATCGTAATTTCTACGATCGCTATTTCTTCAATGGATACGCGCCCGATGGATCAGGTTTCTTCGCGGTCGCGCTGGGAATCTATCCACACCTGAATGTAGCAGACGCACATTTTTCATGCATTCGCAATGGTGTACAATATAATCTTCATGCATCGCGCGAACTTGATATGGAGCGCATGAATCTGACGGTTGGCCCTGTCAGCATTGAGGTGATCGAACCGCTCCAATCCCTGCGCGTTCGCATTAATGGTGAAGGACTGTCTGCTGATCTGACTTTTACCGGTCGAGCTTTTCCGATTGAGGAGCCGCGATTCACCTATCGCATCGGGCCGCGCACATTCATGGACTACACGCGCCTGACGCAGAACGGACACTACACAGGCTGGATCGAAGTTGATGGCGAGCGGCACGATCTTGTGCCCGGGACGGTCGGCACCAGAGATCGGAGTTGGGGCGTCCGTCCCGTCGGTGCATCAGATACCCAGCCGCATGGCCACGGAGTTGTCAGCAGCTTTTTCTGGCAATGGACCCCGGTCAACCTGCCTACACGCAGCCTATTTTTTCATGTCAATGCGGATCGCCATGGCGCACCGTGGAATACCCGCTCCGTGATCGCACCGGACGGGGCAGGGCATGACGGCTTCCTCGAAACGCCCTCCGCCGCCATGGAATCGCCAATGCAACCCGGCACGCGCTGGCCATCAGGGGGAACGCTGACTGTCCAATGCGCGAAAGGGCCGCTCACACTGACGTTCGAGCCACTGCAGCGCTTTCAAATGCGCGGCCTCGGCTACACCAGTCCAAAGTGGGGCCATGGTATGTACCATGGCCCACTTGTGGTCGACCGTGAGGATGTGGTCCTCGCCGATCTCGATCCGATGGCCCCCACGCTCGAAAATCTGCATGTGCAGATGATCTCGCGCGTGACCACCAGCGACGGCGAGGTCGGAATAGGAGGGTTCGAACAGCTCGTGATCGGCCCTTACACGCCGTGGGGCCTCACAGAGTATTTCGACGCGGGCTAGTCGCTTACGCCCAGCGTTCGCGCAGCGCCAGCAGCGCCATCGCCGCCTTGGCTGCTTCGCCACCCTTGTCCTTCTGCGCCGGGTCGGCGCGAACGATAGCCTGGGCCTCGTTCTCAACGGTCAGAATGCCATTACCAATGGCCACGCCGTCCATGGTCAAGGCCATGATGCCGCGCGCGCTTTCGCCTGCCACGATTTCGAAGTGATAGGTCTCGCCCCGGATTACCACGCCGATGGCAGCGAAGCCGTCAAAATCGCCGGATTCGTCGGCCAAGGCAATTGCGCCTGGTATTTCGAGCGCACCTGGCACCGTGATTACTTCGGCCTTGTGGCCGGCCGCTTCCAGTGTCGCTTTTGCCCCTGCGATGAGCATGTCGTTGAGGTGGTCATAAAAGCGGGCTTCGACGATAAGGAACTTGGCCATGGGTATCGGTCCTTGGGATATCGGTAAGTAGTTTTCGCACACACAGGTGAGCGTCTTGTGTGCCGCTCTACTGCCACTGCGCGCACATTGCCACGGTAATGAGTCGCAGATTTGCGCAGCTAAAGCAGCGAGCGGAATGCAGTGATTCGTCATTTGCACAGTAAAACGTCGCACTCAAGGCTTAGTATCACATCTTGATGTCATGCATTTTCATGCGTTCATCGCCAAAATGGTCACATCTGCAACGTCCTTCCCTTACGGAAACCCCTATTTTTAATTATCCGGTTGACAAAGATTCAGTCTGGATATGTCCTGTAGTTCAGGCAACCCGCGGTGAATGACGGGTGCCGCTGGAGAGAGAGGTCTGAGCTATGAGGGGCAAGCTTTCCCTGATGGTTGGCGTATGTTTCGCCGCCGTATCCGCACCCGTGTTCGCACAGGAAGCACCGCAATCTGCCGACGACAATTTCGGTCTTGAGGAAATTATCGTTACCGCACAGCGACAGGCACAGCGCCTGCAGGATGTGCCAATCGCCGTAAGCGCCTTTTCTCCCGAAGCTCTCGACAAGCAGCAGATCCGCAACACGCTCGATCTGCAACTGTCCCTGCCAAACATTACTTTCACCAAGACGAACTTCACGTCGTCAAGCTTTACCATCCGTGGTGTCGGCGATCTTTGCACGGGCGTGACCTGCGATCAGGCCACTGCAATCCACCTTAACGACTCCCCGCTTTTCGCCACTCGCCTGTTCGAAGGCGAATTCTACGATCTGGCACAAGTGCAGGTTCTACGCGGTCCGCAGGGTACATTGTTCGGACGCAATGCAACGTCGGGTGTTGTCGATCTCATTACGGCCAAGCCCGATCTCAGCGCCTTTGGTGCGTCCGGCGATGCTGAATACGGGAACTACGATTCGGTCCGGTTGCGTGGCATGGTCAACCTGCCGCTGACCGATAGTCTCGGTGTGCGACTGGCCGGATTCTATCTGAACCGCGATGGCTATACCAAGAACCTGTTCGACAATTCGCGGATTGATGACCGCAATATGTACAGCATTCGCGGTTCACTGCGTTTCGAGCCGGGCACCGGCACCACAATCGACATCATGGGCCAGTACTTCCACGAGCGCGACAAGCGTATGCGCATCCAGAAGCAGGTCTGCCAGCCAGATCCAACCGGTGTGCTGGGCTGCCTCAACGCCAACTTGCCCTATGGTACCACCAACGGGAACTCGACTCTCGCCTCGGTCCTTGGCTCGCGTGAATTCTTTGCCATTCGCGGCCTGCCCACGGCATTCGCTTCGGGCAGCGTCTATGGCACAGATACTTACTCGGGCGTGGTCAATCCGGCCGATCCCCGCGTAGTCAATACTGATACAAATCCAAGCTACTTCACCGAGGAACTGATCGTCGTCGGTTCGTGGGATCAGGAACTGGGCGGTGGTCTCAACCTCAAGCTGACTGGCAATTATCAGGACGTAAAGGTTGATTCCAGTCAGGATTACAACAACTCGGTGCAAAGTCGCGCGCTGATCCAGCCATCGCTCAACACGCTTGCTGCTGCGCAGGCCGGCCTGCTAGGCGCAGGTCTGCAAAGCTACCTCGGCCCGGTTGCCGCAGCACTTATTCCCAATGGACCTGCCGGCGTACTTTGCACCTCTGCGCCTGAAGATTCCGGAACCGGCACTTATGGCGGAAACCGCATATGCGGCATGACCCCGCTCGATTTTGACCGCTCGGTTCAATACAATCGCAGTTGGTCAGCGGAGGCTATCTTCAGCTCCGACTGGGATGGCAAGTTCAACTTCCTGTTGGGCGGTATCTACAGTGACTATTCGCTCAGCGAAAACAGCTACTACGTAAACTCGTTTGGCCTCGATTACTTTACCGGCATCGTTGGCGCATTTTCGGCCCTTGGGGCCGGGGCGCCGCCATCGTATCTGGGAACACCGTTCTTCGGCAACAATTCGGACCAGCTCAATATCAAGAGCTACGGCATTTTCGGTGAGGCCTATTACAAGTTCGATGATCGGGTGAAGCTGACCTTGGGCCTGCGTTACAACAACGATGATAAGAAGATCCGCGCACGCACATCGTTCGCAAACTTCCTTGTCCCGCATGGTTCAACCGATGCTTTCAATTCGCCTTTTGCTGGTGGCTTCGATGCCGACCCAAGCCTGGCCGGCAACCAGCCATTCCAGAACCGCAATGCGAAATTCAAGGAAATCACCGGGCGCGCCGTGCTTGATTTTCAGGTCACGCCAGACAATCTCGTGTATCTTTCCTACTCGCGCGGGTACAAGTCGGGCGGCATCAACCCGCCGCTTTCACCAATCTTCACCGTGCCTGAATCGTTCAACCCTGAATTCATCGATGCCTTTGAAATCGGCTCGAAGAACCAGTTTGGCGCGCTGACGCTCAACCTCACCGGCTTCTACTACAAGTACAAGGGCCTCCAGCTTTCGCGCATCGTTGCCCGCACCTCGGTCAACGACAACGTGAACGCCAACATCTGGGGGCTCGAAGCCGAAGCCGTGATGCGGCCCGTCCGCGGGATGACGGTCAATGTTTCGGCCAGCTATTTGAACTCCAAGGTTTCCGAGGACAAGTTCCTTGCCAATCCGCGAGATTTCGGGGCCGGTCGTGCTGATGCGGTTATCATCAAGGACATCACCAATGCGGCAAACTGCGCCGTAGCCTCTACTTCTGGCAGCGTCGCCGGGGTCAATGCTTTCGTCAACACGGCCAATGCACAGATCAATGCTGGTGCCATTCCCGGTGTGGCTGCGGGGGCAGGGCTGCGGCCTACCACCTCGTTTGGGGCCAACAGCGGAATCGCCTCGACTGGCGCCTACAGCATCTGCGCCGCACTTGAAGGCGTTGCAGCGGCAACTGGTGGTGGCGCTCCGT
Organism: Novosphingobium sp. 17-62-19; assembly: GCF_002256775.1. Lineage (GTDB taxonomy): Bacteria > Pseudomonadota > Alphaproteobacteria > Sphingomonadales > Sphingomonadaceae > Novosphingobium. The sequence goes on from NZ_NCII01000071.1 coordinate 14,092, forward strand.
TCGGTGGGGTGCAAATCTTCACTTCGGGCATTCCGGTGAACATCAAGGGCAACCAACTGCCCGGCGCACCGAACTACAAGGTGGCCGGTGGCGCGGAATACGCCATCCCTGTGGGAATGATGACCCTCACGCCGCGTGCCGACTTCATCCTGACCGGCACGTCAACGGGCAGCATCTTCAACGGCAACATCAACCGCATCCCCAGCTACACGCAGGTCAACGCCCAACTCCAGCTTGATGGGCCGGAAAACAAGTGGTTCCTGCGCGGGTTCATTCAGAACGTTGGTAACTCCAACCCGATCACCGGCCTGTATATCACTGACCAGTCCTCGGGCAATTTCACCAACATCTTCACGCTGGAACCGCGCCGCTATGGTGTGGCCGCCGGGTTCAAGTTCTAAACTTTCGACGTCAACCAGACGCGAAACACTCAGCGCCGGAGCCTTCGGGTTCCGGCGTTTCTTTTTAGTCGAATGCGGCCTGCGGCAGTCCGCTGCCGTCATAGACCGGCTGTTTGGCCACGACCTTGTACTTGTCGACCTGCGCCCCGGTCATTCCTGCCTCGGTAAGATAGCCAGCCATCGCCCGGTAGAGCGGCCCGTCGAGATGCTCGGCAAGCGCCGCCACATCTTCCCATTCCTCGAAAACCCAGACGCGCGAGGGCTTGAGAGGGTCGGCGTTCCACACATAGTGGACACACCCGCGCTCTTCATAGGTTGGCAGGATGAATTGGGCGCCGCCGCGCACCACGTCGGCCGCATCTCGGCCTTCGAAATCGATCCAGCCCCACAGGGTTACCCGTTCCATCCACTCGCTCCCATTCTGCTCGCTATGGAAAGCGGTAGGGGAATCGATAGAACCACGGAATTGATCATTCCATCAGGTATGTTGTTGTGGGAAGGTGGTGGACGCACTTGGGCTCGAACCAAGGACCCGCTGATTAAGAGCCATGATCAGAGGGTCCTAGCATGTCCGCATGTGTCCGAAAATGGCGGAATTCTGCGATTCAGAGTCCGCATTGTTCTTGAAATGTTCGCCAGTATCCACTACAAAAAGCTACCTAAGGTAGCAGGTACATATGGCGAACAAAGTAGGTTTGACGGACGCTAAGATCGCAGGATTGAAGGCGCCGGCTGCGGGTCAGATTGAGCTCGCCGATGGTATCGTCCCCGGCCTTAGGCTCCGCATGGGTGCCAGTGGTATCAAGACGTACATTCTGCGCAAGCGGGTTCAGGGCAAGTGGTTGAATGTGACGATCGGACGCCATGGTCCGAGTTTCACCCTGGCCCACGCCCGCAAGAAGGCGCGCGATCTGCTTGTCGATGTCGAGCAGGGCAAGAGCATCGCCAGAAAAGCGGGCGCAAAAAGGAAGGGATCAAGAGGCGTCGGGACAGTCGCGGAGCTCTACGAGACGTACCTTGCTCAGCAGATCGAGGGCAAGAAACGGAGCGCGAGGGAGTTCGATCGGGTCTTCCGAAAGTACATTGAGCCGGAGATTGGAGACCGGCTCGCGGACTCCATTACCCGAAGTGACGTGAGCCGCTTCGTTGAGAAGATTGCGTTCGAGCGGGGCAAGGAAACCCTGACGATGGCGCGCATCGTGTATCGCCATCTTTCGACCTTCTACACGTGGGCGCTCACCAGACTTGAGCATATGCCAGCCAACCCCTGCCGCGATGCGTGGCGCCCGAAGCGGAATGAACCTCGAGATCGTGTACTGAGCGACCGCGAGCTAGCGGCACTATGGCAGTCTGCTGTCGAGGATGGCTATCCATTCGGTCATCTTGTGCAGATGCTTGTCCTTACGGCTCAGCGCCGGGGCGAGGTGCTCGATGCAGCGTGCGACGAGTTCGATTTCAAGGCGAAAGTCTGGACAGTTCCGGGCGACCGAGCGAAAAACGGCAAGGCGAATGTGGTGCCGCTATCCGCGCAGGCCCTGGCAGTCATCACCGAGATATTCATGGCGGCTGGCATCGACCCCGACGAGGCCCACAAGCAATCCCAGATCCTGTTGGCATCGAAGGTCACCAATACGAACAGCGTCAGCGGACTATCGAAGGCCTGGAAGCGGATCAGAGCAAGCGTGGACGAGAAGCTCGGCTATGAGGCCGGTCACTTCACAATGCATGATATTCGACGGACGGTGGCAACCGGACTCCAGCGTCTTGGCATACCCTTGGTGGTTTCTGAGGCGGTCCTCAATCACCAGTCAGGATCAGCTATGGCTGGCGTCGCTGGGGTCTATCACCGTCACCAGTATACCAACGAGAAACGCGAGGCGTTGGCGTTGTGGGGTAAGGAGGTAATGCAGATCGCAGCCAAGTACCCAGCCGAGGCCAAAGACGGCTAATCTCTGGGGGGATCTCACCCGCTACAAAACCACCCAGCCAGAAACCGCAAGACGATGGACCCTGCTCCGGCCATTTCGAGCCGATCGCTAGAAGCGCCAATGGCGAAGGACGTCGCGGACATATCCGGGCGTCTCGCCATTGCGGGGAATGCCGCCTGCGCGTTCTACCGCCCCTGGTCCGGCATTGTAGGCAGCCACCGCGAGGTGAACCACGCCGAACTTGTCGAGCATCTGCCGCAGATACCGCGCAGCGCCGAAGATGTTAGCCATAGGATCGAAGCGATTGAAGACCCCGAGTTCCTTTGCCGTTGCGGGCATCAGCTGCCCAAGCCCCGCAGCGCCTGCCGGACTGACGGCCAAAGGGTTGTAGCGTGATTCCGTCCAAACGAGTGCATCGAGCAGGCCGGCAGGCAGTGAATACTTCGCTTCCGCCGCATAGACGTGGGGCAGATAACTCGCTCGCCTAAAGCCGGATGGGCCAGGTTTGGTCTTGGGTTCGTATCTGTATGGCAGTTTGACCCGACCATTTTGCGGCATCGTCAGTACAGCTGCCGGCTGGTCCTGTGCGGATTGCCAAAGCCCATGCTCAACCAGCTGGAAGCCGTGCGATTCTGCAGCAATCCGGATGCCGTCGGAGTGGTTGGCCGGGGCTGTAGCGCGACGATTACGGTGTCCGGTCGGCGTCAATTTTGATGGCCGATAGGTGGCCGCGCCGGTTGGTGAATTCTGGCTACCATTTGCTGTTGCG
>NZ_NCII01000072.1 GCF_002256775.1 Novosphingobium sp. 17-62-19
GGCAGGACGGCGACGGTGGCGGCAGAGGTGTGGATGCGCCCGCCGGATTCGGTCACCGGCACGCGCTGCACGCGGTGGACGCCACTTTCGAACTTCAGCTTGGCGAATACGCCATTGCCCGCGACGTTGGCGACGACTTCCTTGTAGCCGCCGATGTCGTTGGCGTTGACCGAGACGACTTCCACCCGCCAGCCCTGCTCGGCGGCGTACTTTTCGTACATGCGGAACAGGTCGGCGGCGAACAGCGCGGCCTCATCGCCGCCGGTACCTGCACGGATTTCGAGCATGGCGGGGCGGCTGTCCGCCGAATCGCGCGGCAGCATGGCGATGGCGAGGCGGTGTTCGGCTTCGGGCAGCTCGGCGTGGATGCGGCTGAGTTCTTCGTCCGCCAGCTCGCGCATGTCGGGATCGTCAAGCGTGGCAAGGCTCACCAGTTCCTCACGCATCGCGGCGATTTCCTGCGCGATGCGGGCCACGGGTTCGAGTTCCGCATAGTCGCGGCTGGCGGCGATGAAATCAGCGCCTTCGAGCGTGCCCGACGCGAGCCGCGCTTCGAGTTCGGCGAAGCGATGCGTGAGGTGGCCGAGGCGGGCGTCTGATACGCTCATGCGCTGCCCCCACACTGCGTCATCCCGAGCTTGACCCGGGATCCCGCTTGGTCGTTACGCGCCGCGAGAAGAACAGCGGGACCCCGGGTCAAGCCCGGGGTGACGGGGATGGGGTTGGCTGTCCCTACAATCACGCCGTCATGCTGAACTTGTTTCAGCATCCATCCCTCCGCAGGCAATGTCCGTGCGGGGTGAGAGATGGACCCTGAAACAAGTTCAGGGTGACGATGCATTGGGTGGCCGACAAGGGCTTTGGAATCGCTCATGGAAGGCCCACTTCAACTCGGCGCACCAAGCCGTGCTTCCATTTGTGACCAAGTCTCTTTGACCTGCAGGCCCATAACGAACTCCTGATCCAATTGGATCACACCTGCTAAGATGTCCGAAATTCTAGCAATGTCTGGTTCCCACGTAGGATATTTGGCAATAGCACGAGACTTCAACACTGGTTGACCGTTCTCCCCTCGCGTCACGCGAAGCAAAAAGTTATTCCGGTCAAATGCTAGCTTTTCATATCGCTTTTTCGGCGAGCCAGTGGTCCTCAACTCACAGCTAAAACCAAATCTGCGAAGACTGGATGCGACTGCGACAGCTAGCTGGTCGAACTCGGCAACTTCAGAAAACACTCCGAAGTCGGCTCGTTGGGTAGCCTTCTCGGCTGATATCGAATCCCCCACCAACATCGCCAACCGCTCGATCCCAGCAGCCCAGCCGACCGCAGGCGTGGGCGAACCGCCAAGCGCTTCCATCAACCCATCATAGCGCCCGCCGCCCAGCACGGTGCCTTGTGCGCCCAGCCGGTCGGTGACGAATTCGAACGCGGTGTGGCGGTAATAGTCCAGCCCGCGCACCAGTGCCGGGGCGCGGGTCCATGATACGCCCGCAGCATCCAGCCCGCCGGTGACCTTGGCGAAGAAGTCCTGTGCTTCGGCGCTCAGGAAATCGTCGATCTTCGGGGCTTCGGTGGTGAAAGGTTTGTCGCGCGGGTCCTTGCTGTCGAGGATGCGCAAGGGGTTGCGTTCCAGCCGGTCCTGCGAATCTTCCGACAGATCGCCCTTCACGGCGCGGAAGTAGTCGATCAGCGCGGCGCGCCAAGCTTCGCGGCTGGCGCCATCGCCCAGCGTGTTGAGTTGAAGCGTCACGCCGTCCAGAATGCCCAGTTCCTTGAGCAGCTGGTCGGCCATCACCAGCAGTTCCACATCGGCCTGCGGTTCGGCTGCGCCGATCACTTCGGCGTCGATCTGGTGGAACTGGCGGTAGCGGCCCTTTTGCGGGCGTTCGTAGCGGAACAGCGGGCCGTGGGTGGCGACCTTCAGCGGCGCGTATTGCTGCCAGCCATCGGTGATGAAGGCGCGCGCGATGCCTGCGGTGAATTCAGGGCGCAAGGTCAGCGATTCCCCGCCGCGATCTTCGAAGCTGTACATTTCCTTGGAAACGACATCGGTCGTCTCGCCCAGCGAGCGGCTGAAAACGGCGGTCTTTTCGAACACCGGCATTTCGATGCGCCGAAAGCGGTAGAGCTTGCGCACGCGTTCGAACGTTTCGACGACGAAGGCGAAAGCCTCGGCATCGGGGCCGAAGATGTCCTGGGTGCCGCGGATTGCTTGTGGGGTTTGCTGACTCATGGCGCGCGATTAGCCGTATTCGGGCAAAACGGGAAGCACTGACAAAAAGGTGCGCTCCGATGGTTGCGATTGTGACCGCTTCGCGTCATGAACTGCCTCCATGATCAAGAAACTCGCGGTCGCCCCGCTCTTCCTCGCCCTTTCCGTGTCCACTCAGGCACTTGCCGCGAATTCCGCACCGATGGCGGTGCCGATCACGCAGACCGTGCCCGATGCGCAGGACGTGGCCTATCCCGGCACGATGACGCTGGACATTGATGCGTCGGACACGATGCGCCGCGCCTATCGCGTGACGCAGGTGATCCCGGTGGCAGCGGGCGCGAAAGAGCTGATCCTGCTGTTCCCGCAATGGCTGCCCGGCAACCACGGCCCGCGCGGGCCGCTGGCCGAGCTGGTGGGCGTGCAATTCTTCGTCGATGGCAAGCCGGTGGAGTGGAAGCGGGACCGCGTTGAGGTTTTTGCCTTTCATGTGATGCTGCCCGCAGGCGCGAAGGCGGTGACGGCGAAGTTCATCCACACTTCGCCGCTGGAATCGCGTGAAGGGCGGATCACGATGACGCCCGAAATGCTGAACCTGCAGTGGGAGAAGATGAGCCTGTACCCCGCAGGCCATTACGTGCGCCAGATCAAGGTGAAGCCAACGGTGACTCTGCCGCAGGGCTGGACGCCGGCCACCGCGCTTGATGGCATGAGCATGAGCGGCAACCGCGTGACCTGGGCCGAGACCGATTACGAAACGCTGGTCGATTCGCCAATCTTTGCGGGGCGCTATTTCAAGAAGTGGGATCTGGGGCAGAAGGTCACGCTCAATGTCGTGGCGGACAAGCCAGAGCAGCTTGAGGCCAAGCCCGAACATATCGCCGCGCATTCGGCGCTGGTGGATGAAGCCAAGCTGGCCTTCGGGGCCAACCACTTCGATCACTATGAATTCCTGCTCGCGCTGTCCGACAAGATCGGCGGCATCGGGCTGGAGCATCACCGGTCGAGCGAGAACCAGCTTGAGCCGGACGCCTTCACCGCGTGGGACAAGCAGGAGTGGGACCGCAACCTGCTGCCGCACGAATATGCGCATTCGTGGTCGGGCAAGTTCCGCCGCCCCGCGCGGCTGTGGACGCCCGACTATCGCCAGCCGATGCAGGGCGATCTGCTGTGGACCTACGAAGGGCAGGACCAGTTCTGGGGTGCCGTGCTGGCCGCGCGTTCGGGAATGCAGGGCAAGGACATCGTGCTGGGGATGCTGGCGGGCTGGGCCGGTGGTTACACGCAGCAGCCGGGGCGTGAATGGCGTTCGGTAGAGGATACCGGGTTCGATCCGGTCTTCGCATCGCGCAAGCCCAAGCCTTACTCTTCGCTGGCGCGCAACGAGGACTATTACACCGAAGGCGCGCTGGTGTGGCTGGAGATTGACCAGATCCTGCGCGAAGGCACCGGCGGCAAGAAATCCATCGACGATTTCGCCAAGGCGTTTTTCGGCATGAATCCGGGCGATTATGGCCAGATCCCGTTCGAGGTGGACGAGATCGTGACCAAGCTGAATGCGATCCATCCCTATGACTGGGCCAAGCTGATCGACACCCGCATCAACCAGCCGGGCCAGCCCGCACCGCTGAACGGCATCGCCAAGGGCGGCTACAAGCTGGTGTGGAAAGAAGAGCCGAACCCCTACACCAAAGCGGTAATGGAGTTCGGCAAGGGGCTGAGCCTTGCCAACTCCATCGGCGTATCGCTGGACAAGGACGGCAAGGTTACCGGCACGCGGTGGGATAGCCCTGCCTTCAACGCCGGGATCGTGACCGGCGCGCAGATCATGGCGGTGAACGGCCTTACCTATAGCGCGGACGATTTGAAAAAGGCGATCACTGCGGCCAAGGGTGAAAAGGGCACACCACTGGACCTGCTGGTCAAGCGTGGCACCCGGTTCGACACCATCCGCATCGATTACAAGGACGGCTTGCGCTATCCGTGGCTGGAGCGCGAAGCTCCCGGCAAGGCACCGACCGGGCTGGACCTGCTGCTTGAACCCAGGCGGCCAGGTGCTGCGGCAAAGAAGTGACCTGATATGGCCCTCTCCATCGCGAGAGGGCCAATTCGTGATAAGTATTGTTGCGGCGCACAACAGGCTTCGCTAGGGCCTGCGCGTTCTCTCCACCCAACGAACAGGGCCACAGATGCGCATCGACATGATTCCCACTGGCGACAATCCGCCGGAAAGCCTGAACGTCATCATCGAAGTTCCCATTGGCGGTGAGCCGGTGAAGTATGAATTCGACAAGGCATCGGGCGCGCTGTTCGTTGACCGCATCCTGCACACGCCGATGCGCTATCCGGCGAACTACGGCTTTGTGCCGCACACGCTTTCGCCCGATGGCGACCCGCTTGATGCGCTGGTCATCGCACGTTCGCCCTTCGTGGCAGGCTCGGTCGTCCGCGCGCGCCCGATTGCGGTGCTGAACCTTGAAGACGAGCATGGCGGCGATGAAAAGCTGGTCTGCGTGCCGGTCGATTCGACCTTCCCGTACTATTCCGACGTGAAGGAACGCGAAGATCTGCCCGAGATCGTGATGCAGCAGATCGAACACTTCTTCACGCACTACAAAGACCTGGAAAAGGACAAGTGGGTGCGCGTGGGCACGTGGGGCGGCGCAGAAGACGCCAAGCAGATCACGCTGGAAGCCATTGAACGCGCCAAGAACGCCAAGGGCTGAGCGGTTTCGCCAGAGTTGAAAAAGGGGGCGTGGGTTCGGCTGAACCTGCGCCCTTTTTTGCATTCTGATGTCGGGACGCAGGCCCACGGCGCGCACGCCTTGCAACCAAGTATCGTCACCCTGAACTTGTTTCAGGGTCTATCTATCCACTCGCACTGCGGGCCGTGTTGAGAGATGGATGCTGAAACAAGTTCAGCATGACGAGAGTTTTGTTGGGCGGACGCCGTTAAAAAGTACAATGCGACGAGCGCTCAATCCCCCGCCACGCTCATCCCGTCCACCCGCAGCGTTGGCGAATCGATGCCGCGATACACTTCGAGGTCGTTCGCAGGGGTCAGCGCAGCGAACATTTCGATCAGGTGGCCCGCCACGGTGAATTCGGCAATCGGCCCCGCCAGTTTGCCGTTCACGATGCGGAAGCCCGAAGCGCCACGGCTGTAATCACCGGTCACGCCGTTGACGCCCTGCCCGATCAGTTCGGTCACATAAACGCCATCGGCGATGTCAGCCATCAATTCGGCCGGCGTCAGGCTGCCCGGCTGCAACACCACGTTGCTGGAGGTCACATGCGGCGCACCCGATGACCCGCGCGAGGCGTGGCCGGTGGGCGTGGCGCCCAGTTGGCGCGCGGCGGCAGCGTCCATCAGCCAGCCGGTGATGTGGCCCGCGTCCACCAGCTTGCGCGGGGCAGTGGGCAGGCCTTCGCCATCGAACGGGCGCGAGCGCATACCGCGCGGGAGCAGCGGATCGTCGGTGATGGTGATCGCGGAATCGAACAGTTTCTGGCCATCACGATCAAGCAGGAAGCTGGCGCGGCGCGCAATCGATGCGCCGGACATCGCACCGATCAGGTGGCCCACCAGCGAATTGGCGACGCGTGGATCGAACACCACCGGCATCGGTCCGCTCTTCACCCGGCCCGGATTGAGGCGGCGCACGGCGCGTTCACCCGCTTCCCGCCCGATGGCTTCCGGCCCGAGCAGATCAGCGGCATGGCGGGTGCTGCGCCACGAATAGTCACGCTGCATCGCGCTGCCTTCTCCGGCCACAACGCTGGCCGAAACGCTGTGGCTGGACGCCGCATAGGCGCCGGAAAAACCGTGGCTGGTGGCAAGCGCGAACAGGCCGCGCCCGGAGCTCGCCCCGCCGCCTTCGCTGTTGGTCACGCCCGGAATGGTGCGTGCGGCGTCTTCTGCTTGCTCGGCAAGGCTGCGCAAGTCGGCGGGGCTACGTTCGGTGGCATCGTCAAGATCGAGATCAAGCGCATCGCCACGCAGCAGCAGGTCTTCTGCTGCAAGCCCTGCAAACTTGTCTGCAGGCGCAAGCCGCGCCATTGCCACAGCGCGGCTGGCCAGTTCATCAAGCGCGGCATCGCCAAGGTCGGTAGATCCGATGGAAGCTGAAGCCCCGCCGACAAACACGCGCAGGCCCACGCTTTCGGATTCGGAACGCTCCACGTCCTCCAGCTTGCCAAGGCGCACGGAGACTGACTCGGAAGCACTGCCAACATAGACCGCATCGCCGGCATCGGCCCCGGCGCGGCGCGCGCGCTCGATCAGCGCTTCGCAGCGTTCGCGGGCATCGGCGAGTGACAGCATGGAATGACCTTTCGCAACAGCAAGGTTGCGCGGTCTAGAACAGGGAATGCCCGCTAGCAATCAGTGGCGGAAAAAGCGCTTGTCAGAAAAGCAGCGATAGCGCGCGGTATCCGCCGGTAATCACGATTGGGAGGATCGCAGCCAGCGCCCAAACCTTGATCTGATCGCGCCGGAACGCAGCTTTGTAGGCCATGTTGTGCGCCTGTTCATCGGTCAGGTGTTCCCAACGGCGTTCGAAATGGCGAAACAACGGGATGATCGCGGCGACCAGCACCACCAGCACGAACAACGGCAGGATGGATGCGCTGCTGCCTTGAATCTCGTGCATGGTCACGAAGATTTGCAGGCCGGTATAGACCAACAGGCCATAGGCGACATTGTCGCTCATCTTCTTGCGCCAATCGACCTTGGCCGAATGGGTGGCCTGTACTGGTGCGACCTGTGCGCTTTGCGAGTTTAAGGCCTTGTTCATGGCTCTTTACCTCTTTTATCCTGCTCCATGCAGAATAGATCACGCACTGCCCCGCCCTGCAAGGCCTATTGCAATCGATGCGTCTTTCATCGGGATTTAAGGGAGCTTTGCTAAACTACCATGCATAAATCCTGCCAGACTTGCAGCGCAGGGTTTGAAGTGCGGGGCTGACCCGCTAATGGTGCCACCCAAGCGATTGAAACTGCCGAGCGGATTGATGACAACGATCGATGAAACTGCCGCCCCTGCCAACGCGGCACCCCCGATTCCGCAGGGCGGGCTTGAGGTCGTGTCCATCGCCAAAAGCTATGACAAGCGGGCGGTGCTAACCGATATCTCGCTGTCTGTGGGCAAGGGCGAAGTTCTGGGCCTGCTTGGCCCGAACGGCGCGGGCAAGACCACTTGCTTCTATTCGATCATGGGCCTTGTTCGCCCGGATTCGGGGCGAATCCTGCTGGACGGCGTGGATATCACCAAGCTGCCGATGTACCGCCGCGCGATCCTTGGCCTTGGCTATCTGCCGCAGGAAACATCGATTTTCCGGGGTATGACGGTAGAACAGAACATCTCCACCGTGCTTGAACTTATCGAGCCGGACAAGACCACGCGCGAGGCCGAGCTGGAACGCCTACTCGATGAATTCGGGCTTACCCGGCTGCGCGCCAGCCCGGCGATGGCGCTATCGGGCGGTGAACGCCGCCGTTGCGAGATCGCGCGGGCATTGGCCGCGCGGCCTTCGATCATCCTGCTGGATGAACCTTTTGCGGGCATCGACCCGCTTTCGATCAACGATATCCGTCATTTGGTGAAAGACCTTTCAGGCCGCGGGATCGGCGTGCTGATCACCGATCATAACGTGCGCGAAACGCTGGATATCGTGGACCGCGCCTGCATCATCTATGGCGGGCAGGTGCTGTTTGCCGGCAGCCCCGAGGCGCTGGTGGCCGATGCCAACGTGCGGCGGCTCTACCTTGGCGAGGGCTTTACGCTGTGACGAGCGTAGCTGGCTGATGCAGGTCTCGGGGAGGATCTAGATCATGGCTTTGGGGCCAAGGCTGGACATCCGGCAAACCCAGTCGTTGGTGATGACGCCGCAGCTGCAGCAGGCGATCAAGCTGCTGGCGCTGTCCAACCTTGAGGTTGAGACGTTCATCGGCGAAGCGCTGGAAGCCAATCCGCTGCTGGATGTCGGCGATTCTGCGCCGGTCGACATCGGGGAAGCACTCCCTGAGGAACTGCGTCGCACGCACCTGGAATCCTCACCCGTAGACCAGCTCGTTTCCGAAGGGCGCGTGGCTGAGGACCGGCCGCTCGATATCGATGCTTCGGCGCTCGACCGGGACCGCGATACCGGAGATGGCGCGCGGCTCGAACTGTCCTCCGCGCGCGAAAGCACCGGCAGTGGCGGCGAAGGGCCGGATATCGATGAGCATGGCCATTTTGACCTGACGCTCGCCGAGCATTTGCACGCCCAGATCGGCGCGGCCACGTCTGACCAGCAACTGCTGTTCGTGGCGCGTTGGTTGATCGACCAGTTGGACGAAGCGGGCTATCTGCGGATCAGCCTTGGCGAAGTGGCTGAAGCGCTGGGGCTTTCCGCAGTTGTGGTGGAACGCGCGCTGGGGCTGGTGCAATCGCTCGATCCCACCGGCGTTGGCGCGCGCAATCTGGCCGAATGCATCGCGCTGCAGGCCAAGGAAGCGGACCGTTATGATCCGTGCATGGCGCGGCTGATCGCCAATCTGGAACTGGTGGCGCGCGGGGAAATCGCGCGGCTGAAGCGGTTGTGCCAGGTGGATGACGAAGACTTTGCCGACATGCTGGCCGAGCTGCGCAGCTATGATCCGCGCCCCGGCCTGCGTTTTGGCGGGGGCGCGGCGGAATCGGTGGTGCCCGATATCCTGATCCGCAGCACCGCAGGCGGCGGCTGGGACATTGCAATCAATCAGGCCACGCTGCCGCGCCTGATCGTCAATCGCAGCTATTACGTGGAAATGCGCGGAGCCTGTGTGGGCAAGGAAGCCAAGGCGTGGCTGGGCGAAAAGCTGGCCGATGCCAACTGGTTGCTGAAAGCCTTGGACCAGCGGCAGAAGACGATCCTGAAAGTTGCGGCGGAAATCGTGAAGCAGCAGGACGGATTCTTCCGCCATGGCGTGGCGCATCTGCGCCCGCTGACGCTGCGGCAAGTGGCCGAGGCCATCGAAATGCACGAATCCACCGTCAGCCGTGTGACATCGAACAAGTACCTCCACTGCAATCGCGGCACGTTTGAACTGAAGTACTTCTTCACATCGGGCGTCGGATCGTCCGATGGCGAGGGAGCTTCGGCAGAGGCGGTGAAGGCGGCGATCCGCACCCTGATCGATGCCGAAGATCCCAAGGCGATCCTTTCGGACGATTCGCTGGTCGATCTGCTGAAAGCCAAAGGCTTCGATCTCGCCCGACGGACGGTGGCGAAGTATCGTGAGGCGATCGGGCTTGGCAGTTCGGTGCAGCGGCGGCGACAGAAAGCGCTGGCCGGAGTGCGTTAGAGGAGCGTGCGTTAGAACGCGCCGGGGCGCTCGGACAGCATTTCGCGCACCATATCAGTCAGGTTCGCATCGAACTTTGCCAGCACCTGATGATCCTCTGCCGTGTCCCAGTGCGTCACCAGTTCACGCCCGTTGAACCAGTGCAGGGCGTAACCCGGCGGATCGGCGATGATCAGGTTGCGCTCGTCCGGCAGATCTGCGTCAATGTGGCGCAGATCGAGCGCGACCTGGGGTGCAGTGGATGGGCAGGTCGCCACGAGCGTCCCTTCCCATGTGGTGGCAATTGCACGGTGAATATGGCCGCAGATCATGCCGACGAGATTGCTGCGGCCGCGCACACATTCCGCCAACCGCTCAACCCAGGGTTCGGCAGGATCGGTATTCATCCACGGGATACCCGCTTCAAACGGGGGATGGTGCAGGACGATCAGGTTGCGTGCATCAGGCGCTTCATCAAGCCGGGCCTTGAGCCATGCCGCGCGGGCCGCGCAGAATGCGCCACCGTGCCGCCCTTCTTCCAAGGTATCCAGCACGATCAGCCGCAGCGGCCCTGCATCGACCACATATTGTAGGAAGCCACCGTCGAAAGTCGCTTCGGGAAAGACTTCGGCAAAGGTCGTGCGGACATCATGGTTGCCCAGCGCATAGTGGACCGGAAACGGAATTCCCGAAAACGCTTCACGCAGTCGCTCGTAGCTGACCTTGTCACCACGGTCGATCAGGTCTCCGGTGGCGACGAGCAAATCGGGCCGGGGCTGCATCACCGCCAGTTCCTCCAGCACACGGTCAAGCCGCTGCCGGTTGAACTCACCGGGGGAATCGGGTTCGAACCCCAGGTGAATATCGGTGACCTGCGCTATCAGCATCGTCCCCCCACGACCGCTCAGTGCAGCTTGACCGGGAAGCGCGGACGATCCGCCACTGCCACATTCTGCCCTTCGGGCTTCTTGCGATCATTCTTTGGCACCCAGGGGGCACCGGCATCCATGTGATAGGAGTGACACATCGCGCAGGAAGAATCGACAGGGTCCTTCACGGATACGGATGCAAGCTTCGCGCCCTCTCCGCCGACATGGCAGGTGCGGCAGCCGCCCTTGCCATCAATGCCGGGCACCAGCAGGTCCGTGGCCTTGTTCGAAGTGGCGGCACCCGTGTGGCAATCGGCGCAATCACTTTGCACGTGGGCCTTGTGATCGAACCAGCCCTTGCGGAAATAACGGTCATTCTGGGCTACCGGCTGGATCGCAAAGCCTGCCGTCTGCGCCGTGCCGCCACGGGTGACCACATGGCAATCATTGCACATGCCGCCCTTCGAGAAGACCTGATTGATCGCCGAATCCGCCCCGCCCGGATAGAACCGCACCGCCCGCGCATAGTCCGCAGCGGTGGAACGCAACGCCGCATCGCCCGGCACGCGCCGTGCCATGCCCGAAAGGTTGGCCGGGCGCGAAGGCGCAGTGCCGCGATAGAAGGCGCGCAGATCGGCCACGACCATTGCCGGTTCGCCATGGCGCAGCGTCCGGGTGGTGCCGCCGATCTGGTCAAAGCTGAGCGAGTGGCAGGACTGGCAGGATTCTTCCATCTTCACCGGCTGGAACCGTGTGCCGCTGGGATCAGCCACGTGGCAATCGGCGCATCGCAGCGCGTCCTTGCCCGCAAACTGGCCGGGCATACGCCGCACCATCTGGGCAATGCCATTGGTCGTTGAAAGGTGCTGTCCGTGGGTGAACTTGAGGCCGTTGTTCTCTTGCAGACCCGCATCCCAAGCCACGCGCTTCAGCAAGGGCTTGCCCCCGTCCATACCGGCGATGACCGTCGGCCTGAACTGAGGATGGGCCGTTCCGAAATCGGCGGCATCAGCGATCTTCGTGTCTGGCAAGCGCCCCTTCATCCCGTTGTGGCAGTCCGCACAGAACTGCTGTTGCGTGGCGGGCATAGCACCCGCCCCTTCATGCTCAGTGTGACAATCAACACAGCGCCCCGCCGGCCGGTTGAACGCGCCAGCCACCGCGCGCTGCATCGTGGCCATGCCGGTAGGCGCCCCGCGCGATTGCGCCAGCCGCGCCTTATCCGAAATGTGGTCGTGCGCGTCCTTGGTATGGCAGGTGAGGCAGGCGTTGTCGGTCACCGCCACGAAGGCCTGCGTGTGGCAGGCCTGACAATCATCGTTCAGCGCCTTGTGCGACACGCTCAAAGGGCCGGATGTCCACGTCTCATCAGCGTGGAAGCCATCGGCCCGCCGCGCATCGGCCTGCATCGCCAGCGGCTTTGCGGACATATAGCTGTATATCGGCAGAGCCAGAAACGCGAACAGCACCAGCAGCGTAAAGCCCCATGCCGAAAGCCGCTTTCCGGGCAACAATCCTTTCAACGAATAGGCCGCGCCAATATCGCGATCCTCGGCGGATTCGGAAACGGCCTCAACGCGGCGCACGGTGAGCACCGGCGTTGCGCCATCTTCATCCTGCGAAACCGCGATGCGATGGCCGCCAAAGGCCAGCTCAGCACCGACCGCAGGATCGACCTCGACCTGCTGCGTGCTGCGCCCGTTCACTTCGAACGGTTGTTCGGTCGTCGCGATAACGGTCAACATGCCGTCCGCCCCCAACGCGATACGCGCGTGGACCGGGTTCACCGCAAGGTCGGGCAAGTGGATTGCGCAGGCCGAATCACGGCCCACGGTCATCTCGCGCATTCCGTAATTTGAGGAGCGGACAATCTCCTCACCACTGGATTTGAGCGCGATCTGGCGGACAACAAAGCTCATCGTTCGCTCACCAGTAGAAGAAGACGCTGACGATATGCGCAGAGAGCGCGGCGATCAGCGCGAAAGTGACGGGGACGTGGACATAGAGCCACGCTTGCAACCACGATTTGAGCTTGAGGTGCTGTCGCAACCGTTCGAGCATAGATTCCTTGCGCGTCAGCTGCGCCTCGATCTTGCCAAGCAGATCATCCTTGGTCCGCTGGCGCGAGGCACGCAGAGCGCGCAACTCGTTGATGGCATGGCGGGTGGCGCAATTGGGATAGTTGCCAGTCACTCGGTTCCAGATCGTGCCCCCGAACGGATCCTGATCGAGGCTTTGCCCCACCAGCACCGCCGCCTGCGCATCCAGTGGCTGCGCGGCATCGTGAATCTGCCGGTCGAGCGAGCGCAGCGCCTCGATCATCTGCTTTTCGGTGATCGCGCCTTCTTCGTCATAACGATTGGCCGAAAGCGCGCGGGGCAACGTGGCATAGGCATAGATGCCGAACATCCCCGATCCCACCACCAGCAGCATCAGCGCCCAGGCCAGCGTGTGGACGTTCCACCCGAATTCGAAGCCCGAATGCAGCGTGCCCACCACGGTGACGAGCAGGCCGAGGTAGACGTGCGCACTGGTCCACGCCTTCAGGCTCCACCGCCCCGGCGTGATCGCACGTTTGCGCATTCCCAGCATGGTCAGCCAGAGGATCAACAGCGCGCCGATTGTGCCCAGCGTATAGCCCAGCCAGCTCGATCCGAAATGCGTGCCGGGCAGCGGCACGAAAATATAGAGCAGCGTCAGGACCAGCGCGAGCGCACCGGAAAGCTTGGCCCAATACATGCGGTTGTGGGTGAGGAAGCCTTCGTGCGTGTTCTGGCGCTTGCGTGAGGAGCCGGTCTTCTTGCCCAGCGCAGGCTTTTTTGCGGTTGATGCCATCGCTCAGGCCCCCTCATTCTCAAGCCGGGCGACGGTCAAAAACTCGTCAGGCGAAACGCGGATGGCAGCACCCGTGGGGCAGGCGCGCACGCAGCTTGGGCCACCTTCAATCCCCGAACACATATCGCACTTGATCGCCTTCTTGCGGTCCAGCGCTTCGTCCACCACCGGATCGCCGGTGTACTTGGTGTTCTTCTTCGACCACTTGTATGGCGGCTCGCCCGGCCCCGGACCTGCACCAAAGAACAACCACGAAAGCAGCGACGGCTTCTTTGGCGGGACCTTGTCCATGCGGATCACGCCATAGGGGCAGTTGCGCTGGCAGTTGCCGCAGCCGATGCAGGTGTCGTTGATCTTCACTTCACCGTCCGGCCCACGCTGAATCGCGTTGGGCGGGCAATCGGCCATGCAATGCGGATGTTCGCAATGGCGGCACGATGTCGGCACGTGGAGGTTGGCAAAGCTTTTGCCTGCCTCGCGATCCAGCCGGGACAACCCATCGTGGCTGTCGGCGCAGGCCTTTTCGCAGTTGTCGCAACCCACGCACAACCGTTCGTCGATCAGCAGAACGTCGGTCGCCTCGCCCAGCCCTTGCGAAACGAGGAACTTGGCCTGTTCTGAATAGAGATCGACGATCCCTGAGAACGTATCCTTCTTCGTTTCGATGAAGGCATTCGTCGCGCGGCGCACTTCCATTTCCTTGCGCGCGCGGTCCAGCAACGCAGGCTTGGCGGCGAGCACACGACGGAAGGCCTTGCCATCGATGCGGATCACTTCGCTCTTGATCGCGGCGCGCACCGTGGCGGTGCGGGTGCCGCCATCGATCACGGCCATTTCACCTACGTAGGAACCGGCAGGCAAGTAGGACAGGAACACCGGCTTCCCGCCGACTTCCTTTTCCACGATCATCGACCCGACGCGGATCACATAGATGTCACGGTCATCATCGCCTTCCTTGATGATCGGCTCGCCCGCGCGAACCTGCTGGATCTTCGACCCATCGACCACTTCGATGATATCAGCAGGCGTCAGGCCCGATCCGAACATCTGCAATATCTGCCGCTCGGTAGAAATACGCTCGATCGCGCGTTTGGCGGTTGGCACCTGGCTTTGCAGTTTCAGCGCAGCGTTGCGGCTGATTTCGACGCAGACCGTTTCTTCGGCCGCCACAACGGTCGCCCCGCGCTTGCGCCCGGAAATCAGGCCCACTTCGCCAAAGATCGAGCCGGACGGAATCGGCACGACCTTCGATGGGTCCTTGGGATCAAGCCGCACGTGGACTGCGCCAGATGCGATGGCAAACAGCGATGACCCCGGATCGTTCTTCTCGAAGATAACATCGCCCGGCTTGTAGGAGCGGGCTTCGGAATCAAGCATGAATTCACGCAACTGCAGCGTGGTCATGCCCTCAAGGATGGCAACATTGGCGCGCAGGAATTCGAGCCATTCGTTGACCGAACGCCGCCCAGGAAGCCCCGCAAACTTGGCCTCCAGCAGCGGTTCGTCCGCCGGTTTCAGTGCGGTATTGCCGTTGATGAATTCAACAACGTCATAGCCCTGATTCATGCAGTGCTTGATCAGCGGATAGCCCGCCAGCGCACCGATCACGAAAATGCCCGGCGCGGTCGATTCGAACTGCGGCGACAGCGTCGGGAAGGCCAGCCGGTCCGCACTCGCAAATTCGATGCCGCATCCTTCGACAAAGGCGCGCGGCGGGGCCGAGCCAATTCGCGCGATGATCCGGTCACACCGGATGCGCTCCTCGCCATCGCGGGTAGAAAGGGTGATCCAGCCCGGTTCAACGGACTTGGTCTCACTTTCGTAGCGGATCGTCAGCCTGCCCGCCGCGTCATCCTCAATCAGCGCTTTGGCATTCGGCTCCTTGGCGGTGGAGAAGCTTTCGCGGACGTTGGTGGACTTGGGGTTGCGGTTCAGGATGGTGACCGTGTTGCCCTGCGCCTGATCTTCCACCAGCCCGCGCGCATTCTCGATCCCGGCGTCGCCGGTGCCGATCACGATGATATGCTGATCCAGCACGGCGTAAGGATCATCAAGCTGATAGGTCACGTGCGGCAGATCACCACCGGGGCAGCGCATCAGGTTGGGATTGCCCTGCGTGCCAATGGCCAGCACGACGTTTTGCGCCATCACCGTCTCGCCATTGGTTAGCGTGATGGCATAGGGCGGGGCGTGGCGCTGCAGTTCGGTGGTGGTGGTCGATCCATCGCGCGCGCGGCTGACGATCTTCTGCACCGATCCGGCAATCGCCTCACCGGTGCCTTTGATCGCCTTCACATCGGCGTTGTACATGACGTTGACGCCGAGTTCGGCGGTGCGCCCGTTCCAGCGATCCAGAATGTCTTCGCGCTTTCCAGCGTCAAATTCCTGATCGGATCTCAGGACCAGCTGCGATGGCGTGGCCATCACGTGCTTGCCCTTCTGGTATTTGAAGATCGTATCGGAAAGGTGGTCCGTCTTTTCCAGCAGCACATGGCTGAGGCCAAGCTGCGCCGCACGGCTAGCCGCGCTCATCCCCGCAGGGCCTGACCCAATAATGGCAACCTTGAAAATCTCGCCCACCGGCCTGCGTCCCCCGCATCGCCAACCGACGGCGCATGTCCCTGCGCCTGCCTGTCTCCCGTACCGATTTGCGACCCCTGTTGACCGACATTAACCGATGCACCGCGCATTGCCAGAAACAAATTGCAACCAAGCAACATGCAGTCCCGCATTGCTGCCACCCTTCTTGCTGCTCTGCCGACTTGCGCGCGGACCATCGGGCGCGATATGCGCAAACGGAACCGGAAACCTCAGCCCTCGCCCAAGGGGGTGTGGCGGTGGTCCGGCAGGAGTTGATGATGACCGAGCCGAAGCCAGCCTCTGAACCCCGCGAAAAGGCGGATGGTTCATCGCGCCTTGGCCGGTTTGCCCTAATCAGTGCAGGGCTGATCGCACTTGGCGCAGGCGGCGTTGCAATGATGCGCGGGCCGGAAACACCGCCACCGGCAGCCGTGCCGCCCCCGGCAGTGCCCAGCCAGCAGCCCTCGGTAGATGATGTGATTGCCAAGCTTGAAGCCAAGCTGGCCGAAAAGCCCGATGATGCTGAAGGCTGGCGGATGCTCGGCTGGTCCTACTTCCAGACCGAACGCTATGCCGAAGCCGCGACCGCGCTGAAGAAGGCCACCAAGATCGATCCCGAAAACGCCCAGTCGTGGTCGTTTCTGGGCGAAGCGCTGGTGCTGGCCAGCAAGGAAGAAGGGCGGATGCCGCGCGATGCGCGCGCCGCCTTCGACAAGGCCATCAAGCTTGACCCCAAAGATGCGCGCGCCCGCTATTTTCAGGCCGTGGCGATGGACCTGTCCGGGCGGCACCGTCAGGCGATCAAGGCATGGTTCGGCCTGCTTGAAGATACCCCGGCAGATGCACCCTATGCCGAGGATATTCGTTCGGTGATCCGCGCGGTGGGCGAAAAGCACAAGATCGAGGTGGAAGAGCGGCTGGCCGAAGCGCAGTTCGCTGCACCCGCAGGCGGGGCTGTCACCGATGGCCCGCTCAAGGCCGCAGCCGCCATTCCCGGTCCCACGTCAGAACAGATGAAAGCCGCCGCCGCCTTGCCCAAGGGCCAGCAGGAGGCGATGATCCGGGGCATGGTCGAAGGGCTTGAGGCAAAGCTTGACGCAAATCCGGCAAACGCCGACGGTTGGATCATGCTTTTGCGCAGCCGGATGCAACTGGGTGAGCCGAAAAAGGCCGCTGAATCCTTGCAGAAAGGCCTCACCGCCTTGCGGAACGATAGTGCAGGCGCGCGCAAACTGCGTGAAGCAGCGTCCAGTCTGGGTATTGCAGGGGCCTGATTCGATAGGCGTGAATCTGGAGGGTTCTGTGAGGTCGCGCGTCGCTGAGGGTCGGGTTTGGCGCTGTGCGCGACCTCATTGAAGCCGGATTGAGCGAACCCGTTGACGCGC
>NZ_NCII01000073.1 GCF_002256775.1 Novosphingobium sp. 17-62-19
CGCAACAGCAAATGGTAGCCAGAATTCACCAACCGGCGCGGCCACCTATCGGCCATCAAAATTGACGCCGACCGGACACCGTAATCGTCGCGCTACAGGTGAAGAACCGAGCGGTCGCAGCACGCTGACGGCGATGGCGCTCACCGTGCTGGAAAATGATTGGCGCAAAGCGCTCGTCGCTGAACCTTGCCATCAGATCAGCGCGGAAACTGGCCTGATGCAGCTCATCGTCCCGGAGTAGCGCGCGTGCTTCTGAAAAAGACTGGACTGGGCAACCGCGACCCATGGGCTGCGATGGAATGCTTTTTCGATCGTCACGGAGATCGTCGACCCCGCTGGACGGTTCGCGCGATAGCGTGGAATACGAACTCATCGCTTTGCTCCTTTACTCCAAGGTCCGCTATATATGATCTACTGTGGCTCATAAAAGGGGTAATAGCGAAAAGGGCGTGGACGCTCGTGTCACGCGAACCCGTTCGCTGCTGCGCGACGCGATGCTGGCGCTGTTGCAAGACGGCGACGCGCATTCGATCACTGCGCAACGTATCGTCGCCCAGGCCGGAGTCGGCTACGCGACCTTCTTTCGCCATTATCCCGGCGTCGACATGCTGTTGCTCGACGTGGCGGACGAGTTGATGGGACGGTTGGTTAAGCAGGTGGCCCCGGCTCTCGTACGTGGAGATGTGGGAAACGCCGTGCGATCGGTCGTGGAGTTCGTCGATCTCCATCGGCACGCGTCTGCAGCTCTGCTGGTTGGCGGTGGCGATGCAGTGCGACAGGAAGTGACGGCTCGCGCCATTCGATACGCAGAGGGGCTCGATCTTCCGTTTGATTCATCCGTGCCTCGCGGACTCGCTGTTCGGGTCGTAGTGGGCGGAATAATCACCATTTTAAGCTGGTGGTTGACGGAAGGACTCACCAGTTCAGCCGATGACGTGAGCAGCTTGATCGAACGGTTGACGATACGCGCCCTTGTGACGGCGCAGACGTAACACCGGAGTACAGGTCGGTGTGCTCCCTAGGTTGGTCGAATGCGGTGCTAAAAGCTTCCTAAAACCCTGCTCGGACGCGGCGGATAGCTTGGTATCAAACCGGTCTAATTGCGCTCGATGCTCCAGCCCGCCAGCAACGCGCGCAAGGCGGCGACGAACGCCAGCGGCTGATCCAGCATCAGATGGTGCCGAGCTTCGGGTACAGCGATGATCGGAATATCGATACCGCCGAGCTCGCGCACGTAATCACTGGAATCGTTTGTAAAAAGGAGGCTTTGCTCGCCGTGTACTATCGCCTTGCGGCCTGGTGCCTCGACCAGCGTTCTGCCCATTTCAAGCCATTCGCTGGGCACATTATCCCGCTTGAACACTGATGGCGAAAACTTCCAGGTCCACGCTTCGCCTTCGCGTCGAAGTGAGTGATAGGCCATGTAATCCATCAGGAACGCCTCACCAACGGGCTGTGGCGGAGATAGAACGTACCGCTCGCGCGCGCTGGCGTAATCGGGGTAGCGCTTATGCGGGCGATCGGGGTCGCCTGATCCCGGGCCGGTGCGGCCGCCGCCCCAAACGGCGTCAAAGCTGGACGGACGCAGCACCATCAGATCGCAAATCACCGTACCGGCAAAGGCATCCGGCGCCAGCGTGATCGCCTGGAGCGCGACTGCCGCGCCAAAGCTGTGTGCGACGATGATCGGCTTGTGCTCGTGGCCAAAAAGTCCAAGGGCCTCCGCGACCCCGATCATCTCCCGTCCTCGCGCGACCATGTCACAATTCTCGCGAACGTCGCTGTCGCCCATTCCTGAATGGTCGTAGGCGATCACATGGTAATTTTCAGCTAGGTAAGGCGCGACGAACGCCAGGCACCGTGCATGAGAGAGAAAGCC
The DNA here is from genome assembly GCF_002256775.1 of Novosphingobium sp. 17-62-19. Taxonomy (GTDB): domain Bacteria; phylum Pseudomonadota; class Alphaproteobacteria; order Sphingomonadales; family Sphingomonadaceae; genus Novosphingobium. The sequence goes on from NZ_NCII01000073.1 coordinate 1,880, forward strand.
GTGGGTCATCAGTAAAGGAGGCGCGGAACGATCTCCCCAGCGGAAGTAATGCATTCTCACACCAGAGACCTCGACGAAGCCTTCCTCCCGCGGCACGGATAGCGCGTCGACAAACCAATCGGGCAGGTATGCAGGGTCTGGCGCCCACGTCTGTACGATATCGGACGGGATTTCACGCATGGTGTTCCAGTGCCTTTCTTTGACTGAATCAATTATGTGGCCTTGATCCGGCGTGACGCGATTGAAACCGAACTGTCCAGGCTGCGGCGTATTCATCCTATTGTTCTCGAACCGGATCTTTTCCAGTTTCGGTATATTTTCGCATCGCTTGTTTCAGGAGCTTCGCACGCGGGCGCGGGGAGCATTGGTAGCTGGACCGGGAGAGGCGGATCGGTTTCAAAGCCGTCAACGAGCACCCGACGGGCTCGCGATACGCGACTTTTAACGGTGCCAAGCGGTACGCCGAGACGATCCGCGGCTTCCTCGAATGTCAGCCCGTCTCGTGTCACCAGCTCGAAGGCTACGCGTTGTCCATCAGAAAGCGACGACACGGCTTGGTTGAGTTCACTGGAGAAAATCCCTTCGTCCTGCGTGGCAGGGGCAATTAAAAGACGTTCTGCGATTGCCGGATCCCACGATACCGAGCGCCGATCCTTTCGCTTCCCAGACAGGAAGCTGTTCCGTGCGATCCGCATAAGCCAAGCCTTAAGGTTCGTCCCGATCTCGAAACGCTCTCGCGCGGCCCAGGCGCGCACCAATGTATCCTGAACGAGGTCATCGGTATCTGCCTCGTTACGCGTCAGTCGACGCGCATAAATCCGCAGGTTTGGCATCACCCTGCGCACAGCATGGCTAAAACCGCGCTGGCTTATAAACGGATCAGTCTGCTCAATGGCGGCGGGAAGTGTCATCCTCGTCACCTTTGCAGAATATGCAAATTGGATGAGAAGACCGCTCCAACCACGAAAGCCGACGCGATCCCATTATTCTGTGGCCTTTTAGAGGAGGTCGGACTGGGCAAACGCATCGACGCGGGATGCCGTCGAGTCAGCCTTTGGTCGATATTTGAGCCACGCCGCCAATCCCACTCAACGCTGTGATCGCAGCGTCGAATTGTATCGCCGGTAGCGTGAATCCGAACGCATCGGCTTCCGCAAGGAGGACGAGCAGCGCAGCGATGAGTGTCGCCGCTTTGTCTTTTGGGTCGGTATTCGGCATCGATCACTCCGATGGTTGCTGCCGTTGTTCGGGAATAGCACCTTCTCGCATCGATCCCGGGTCGAACCACTCGCCAGCAAAACCGTGCCGGGGATCGGCACACGCTGTTCATGGCTTCGATCCATTTTTCGCCGCAGGAGTCTCGATCTCGCTTGGTTGACCAGCAGGCGAGGGTTTGAAATCAGGCAATTTGGTCGATCCCAAGCCCCCCTGTTCGATTCTCTTGGCGACATCGCCGGCACGACCGACTGGTCCCCGGAGCGATCGAACGGTCTCAGTGACCTGGCGGGCATCCGCTTCCAACTGCCTCATCCGAGGTCGTGCGCGCGAAACCGACTGCCCAAAAGACACGGCTGATTTGTCAGCCGAGTCCAGCGACCTAGAAATACGCTCACGAAATCCTCCTCGTGACGCTTCAATGCGTCGGCGAAGTCTCGTTGCACCATCCCCTGTATTGGCGATCTGCTTTGCAAAAGCATCGAGCCTGTCCGTCTGTGGCAACCGTCCCGCCACTTGACCGACTTTGCCAGTCCAGCTCTGCGAGTTGCGCGCGAGTTCGTCGAGACGCTTCTCTATCGAACGCAAACCAACGGGATCGAGCTTTTTAGACACACTTTCAGCGTTCGACGAAACCTTCGCAATGAGGTCTGCTGGACCACCGCCGCCCAAGAGTCCTCCGCCCTTTGCTGGTACGATCGGGAACTGCTGCCCCTCTCGGGCCGCGAGCACCGGGTTGCGATTGTTGTCGCCGCTCAGGCTCAGTTTTGCCGATCCATCAAATAACGACCGTTCGATCGATGCTGTCACACCTCGATGAAGAATCGTGTCACTGGTCAGCACGAACCGCACGGTCACGAAATCTGGATTTTTGGGCTGAACCTTGATCTCAGTTATGCGACCGATGGCAACGCCGAGAAGGTTCACGGCCGACCCCGGTTGCAGGCCATCGACGGATTGTTCAAATCGTATCTCGTACGTCGGCCCCTTGGCATCGCTCGCCTGGAGAAGCCACAAAGCGAATCCGATCGCAGTGACCATGAGCAGGCCCACGATCAGGCTCACCTTCAACCAGTTTGAATGCGTTTCCATCGGGAGCTAGGAATCCCGAGACCTGTCGCGCCAGGCGCGATGCTTTGCGGTCAGCTCTGCGTGCGCCGCGCTCATCGCCGCCTCACACCTTCCAAAACGGCCAGTGCAACAGCGCCGAAAGCCAACAGTCCCGCCAGGAGAGGCTGCGAGGAAAACACTATCGCGGCGCAGATCGCGAGGGTGGCAGGATAGAGCTGCGGAGTACCCCTGCCGGCACGCTCTCTTCCGCGTAGACGCTCAAGGTCCTTGGGCGCGATACTGACGGTGATCGAGCCGGTTCGCGCAACCTTCTCGATCTGTCCGACGAGGTTCGGCGTTGACAGAACCGCTCGTCCGAGCGCTGCGAGCAGCTTGCCCGCCTCGCCGCGCAGCCGGGCAGGGCTCGCCCGCTCCCGCATCATTTCCTTTGCTATGGGAGCAAGCTCGCGAGCAATGTCGAATGCCGGATCGATGCGCCGGACGAACCCCTCGGCGGTCAGCAAGGTCCGGAGCACCAAAGCGAGGTCAGGCGGAAGCGCGAGATGAAAGTCGCGCAGAATCGCGAATACCATCTGAAAAATGTCGGCGAGGTCAATCTGATCGAGCAGGACGTTGCTGAAGCGGTCGATCAGCTCTGCCATTGCCTCTTCGAGCCGGACCCGGTCCACGTCCGGATCACCAGCCCAGAGCATAAGGATATCGACGACACCGCCGGTGTCTTCCGAAGCGATCGCGAGGCCAAGCCGAACAAGTTCCTCCCGGCGTCTCGGCAGGAGGGTGCCCACGGCCCCGAAATCGATCAGGCCAAGCGTCCCGTCTTCAAGAAAGAAGACGTTGCCGGGATGCGGATCGGCGTGGAAGTGACCGTTGATGATGATCATGCGCAGGATCGCCTGCGCATAGGTGCTGGCGAGCGCAGCCAGATCGAGATCGCTTCGGCGTGCCGCCTCCAGATCGCTTGCGGGAAATCCGCGGAGCCGCTCCTGGATGTTCACTCGCCTGCCCGAAAGCTCCCAATCGAAGCGTGCCGTCCGAACCCCGAAGTCCTTGAGGTATTCACCAATCGCGTCGCTGGCGCGCGCTTCTGCGCTGAGGTCCATCTCCCGGGCGAGGCTCTCGGCGAAATGGCGCAGCAGTTCGTCCGGCTTCAGTCTCGCAATCTCGGGGATACGGCGCTCCGCGACCCGGGCCAGTCTTCGCAGTAGCCGGAGATCGGCATCGACGATCCGCTCGATGCCTGGGCGGCGAATCTTAACGATAACGTCCCGCCCGTCGAGCAGCGTCGCCGCATGCGCCTGAGCGATCGAGCCTGCCGCAAGCGCTTCGGTGTCAAAGTGGCTGAAACTTGTTTCGATTGGGCCGCCGATCGCTTCCTCGATCAGCGGTTGCACGGCCGCGAATGGAAGCGGAGGAACGCGGTCCTGCAGTTTTGAAAGTGCATCGACCCATGCCGGCTCCAGAAGGTCGCTTCGCATCGCAAGGATCTGTCCGAATTTGACCGCGACAGGACCGATATCCCGCAAAAGCGCGACAATCGCTTCCGGCCGGGTATCTTCAAGCGGCTCGTCCCCCCCCACCCCCAGACCCAGCCGAGCGGCCAGCCCCTTGAGACCGTGCCGCCCGAACAGGACGAGAATCTGTGCGAACCGCTCCCTTTCTTTTAGAGCAGTCGTATCGGCTTCATCAGTAGGAGTTCGATCAATCATGCGCCCGGCTTTTCGGGGCGGGAACTTGGGTCTCGGGAACGCTGGCCTTCGTCTCCAGATGGTCGACGAGCCGGTTCAAATGCTTGATCGCCGCGTCGAGGCCCTCGAGTTCATCCGCTGTCAGGCTTCCGAAGGTCTGCCCCACGATGTCGTCGTAGAGCGGCATGGCCAGTCCCAACGTGGCCCGGCCGGCGTCTGTGATCTGCACCAGTTTGGACCGGCGATCGTCCGGAGCAGGCGATCGTGACACGAGACCATTTTGTTCGAGCGCGTCGATCGCCTGGGTGACAGTGCGGGGCGCCTGATCGAAAAAGCTCGCAATGTCGGTGGAGCGGCGCGGTTGTTCCGCGAGATACGCGAGCAGTTTTAGTTGGGCCATCGATGCACCCTGACAGGCAAGATAGGCGTCGATCAGTCGCCGCATCCTGTACCAGGTCCAGCCGAAGGTGGTTGCGATCCCACGTATACCCGATTGGTGAGGTTCCATATAATGTGGTATTGCCGAAGCTCGGCCGCCGTGGCAAGTCCCCCGGCTCTTTGAATCGATAGTTGATCGGGAATAGAATGGTGGAAGATCCCCCAGTCGGTTCAGGCGACCATGACGATGTCGGTGAGCGGCCCGCCGGTCCGCTCAAGTCGGTACGGGTTCGGTTGGCGCTATTGATTGTCGCGATCGCGATCGTGGGAGCGGGGTTGGTATGGTATTTTGACCATCAGAACCGCGGCAAGTTCATGCAGAAAACCGACAACGCTTATGTGGCGGCGGACTCTGTCGTGGTGGCCCCGAAAGTTGCCGGATATGTCGAGCGCGTGTTTGTCAGCGCGAACCAAGCGGTCCGCAAAGGGCAGCAGTTGGCAGAACTGGACCCTCGCGAATATCGAGCCCAAAGCGAGCAGATCACCAGCCAGATCGACACAGCGAAAGCTGCGGTCGAGACGAGCCGTTCGCAGATCGCTGAACAGCAGGCGACAATCGTCCAGGCGCGTGCTCAGGCGGCCTCGGCGCGCGCCGAGGCCGCCTTCGCGCGGCAGCAGGTTGCGCGCTATCAGCCGCTGGCGGCGTCTGGCGCAGAGCCAGGCGAGCGATTTGCTCAGCTTCAGACGCAGGCACGACAGGCAGATGAGCGCGCCAATGCTGCTCAGGCCGGCCTTACCGCAGCAGAAAGGCGCGTTGGCACGCTTGGTGCGCAGGTACGACAGGCGCAATCGCAAGCCGAAGCCGCTCGCGCTCAGCTCTCCGCCGCGCGTGTGAACACCGAATCGACGTTGCTCAAGGCAGCGATCGATGGTCGCGTCGGCGATCTCGCTGTCCGGGTAGGGCAGTTCGTACAGCCCGGAACGCGCCTGATGACGCTGGTGCCGGTGGAGCGCCTCTTCATCGAGGCCAATTTTAAAGAGACGCAGCTAGGTCTCATGCGAGTCGGCCAGCCCGTCAGCATCGACGTCGACGCGCTCCCCGGGGTCGAGCTGAAAGGGCGGGTTGCCAGCTTCGCACCGGGCACAGGTGCCCAGTTCTCCGTGCTCCCGCCGCAAAACGCGACCGGCAACTTCACGAAGATCGTTCAGCGCGTGCCCGTCCGTATCGCGATCGATGCGCCGCCCGAAGTCAGGCCCCTTCTGGTTCCCGGAATGTCGGTCGGCATTACTGTCGATACCCGTTCGGCCAAAGGCGACCTGGAGAGAATCCGGCAGGCCGTAAGTCGGAAGCGCTGAGCGTGGCGACGGTTGCTGCATCTCCGGGGACGTTACGCGCCGAGCGAGCCGACTCGACGGCCTGGATCGCGGTCGCGGCCGGCGCGCTGGGCGCGCTGCTCGCGACACTCGACATCTCGATCGTCAACTCGGCGCTGCCGACTATCCAAGGGGAGATCGGAGCGACCGGCACGGAAGGAACGTGGATCGCCACGGCTTTTCTCGTTGCCGAGATCATCATCATACCGCTGAGCGCGTGGCTGGAACGGCTTTTGGGGTTGAGGACACTTCTCCTCATCTCTGTGACCTCTTTTACAGGATTCTCGGTCCTGTGCGGCACCGCTACGGATCTGATGACAATGATCGTCGGAAGGGCGGGTCAGGGGTTCACGGGCGGCGTGCTCATCCCGACAGCGATGACGATCGTCGCAAAGCGCCTCCCGCCATCGCAACAGCCAATCGGCATGGCCCTTTTTGGAATGACCGTCATCCTGGGTCCGGTTCTTGGCCCCCTGCTCGGAGGCTGGCTCACGGAAAATCTGAGCTGGCATTATGCCTTCTTCGTCAACGTGCCGGTCTGCGGTCTGCTCTTGCTGCTGCTGCTTCTCGGCCTGCCGCACGAGAAAACGAACTGGGTCTATTTCCGCGAGGCGGACTGGTTCGGGATCGTCGGCATGATCCTCGGCCTGGGAGGACTGACGGTCGTGCTTGAGGAAGGGCACCGTGAAGAATGGTTTGAATCGACGTACATCGTCCGGCTGACGATCATGACCCTGATTGGTTTTGTCATGCTGGGTATCGGACAATTCAGGGCCGCCAAGCCTGTGCTTAAGCTGCGGATCGTGATGAATCGACAATTCGGCAGCGTCGTCGTCATGGCGCTGGCGCTGGGCATGGTGATGTACGGCTCGACCTTCGTCATCCCGCAATTCCTCGCGCTGATCGCTAACTATAACGCCCTTGAGACGGGTCAGGTGATTTTCCTCATGGGTGTGCCTGCCTTCCTGCTGATGCCCGTCATCCCGCTGCTTATCCGCGTCGTCGATATCAGGATCGCCGTTGGCACAGGCCTTGCGCTCATGGCCGCCAGCTGCCTCGTCAACACCAGCCTCACCGCGGAATCTGCCGGAGAAGCCTTTACCGCCGGACAGTTACTGCGTGGTGTCGGCATGATCCTCACCATGCTGTTCCTGAACCAGGCCACTATCGCTTCGGTCAGCAAGGAGGATGCCGGTGATGCATCAGGCATCTTCAATGCCGCACGAAATCTCGGCGGGTCGTTCGCTTTGGCCGCCCTGGCCTCCTTTCAGGACCAGCGAATGTCGCTCCATAGCCGACGGATGGAAGAGACCCTTTGGGCAAACGACCCAAGGTTGCAGGATTATCTCGCCGGCATGACCAGGACGTTCGGCCAGATGGACGCCGCCCTTCAGTCGCTTGCCGGGACCATTCAGCAGCAGGCCTTCATCATGACGTACAATGACATTTTCCTGGCGATGGCGCTTGCGACACTAGCCACGCTTCCACTCGTTTTGTTCCTGCGCCCGCTGCCTAAAGGGCAGTCCATGGCGATGCATTGAGGCTGCGATGATAAACTTCAGAGGTCTCGTTCTCGCCCCCTTGCTGCTCGGCGGATGTGTCGTTGGCCCGGACTACGCCGGACCGCCGGGGTTGGATCGCGCCGCCCCCCAATCCAAGTTCGTGCGCCAGACCGCGAGTACGAGCACCAATGACCCCGCAGTTGCTGAGTGGTGGACGGCCCTTCAAGATCCGGTCCTGAACGAGCTTGAGCAACGCGCACTTGCAGCGAATCCGTCGATCGATGTCGCCCAGGCGCGACTCCGTCAGGCGCGTGCATCCGTGCGCCAGGAGCGCGCTAACCGCTTTCCGAAAGCTGGGGCACAAGCGACCGGAATCTTCGCCGACCTTCCCGGGATCGATCTGCAGTCAGCTCAGGGGAACGGCGCAACGCCCCCTTCCCAGGACGCGGATTCCTCTCTCCAGTTTTTCAATCTCGGCCTGAACGCAAATTGGGAAATCGATTTTGCGGGAGGCCAGATCCGAAAAATAGAATCCGCTAACGCACTAGCCGCAGCGGCGTCCTACAACGCGGCAGATGCACACGTTCAACTCGCAGCCGACGTTGCGCAAAGTTATACGAATCTGCGGGACCGGCAGCAGCGCGCCGCTGCACTTCGTGGGGGGCTGGACCTGCAGAAGCAGCAGCTAGGCCTCGCTCGGCAACGCTTTCAGCAGGGCACGGTGCCGGCCTTTGCCATTGGTCAGGCGAACCGCGCCATTCAGGCTACCAACGGCGATCTCGCTACGGCTGAGGCGGAGATCGGAATTTATCTCAATGCGCTCGCCGTGCTTGCAGGGGAGGCGCCAGGGAGGCTCGATTCCTTGCTGGCTATCCCGCGTGACGTCCCCTTGCCACCACAGGTCGTCGCCATCGGCGATCCCGCCTCTCTACTTCGCCGTCGACCCGACATACGCGCCGCCGAGCGCAATCTGGCGGCCACGACCGCCCGGATTGGCGTCGCTGAAGCAGCGCGTTTTCCCAAGATCAGCTTTATGGGGATCCTAGGCATCGGCGGAACGTCTGTCGGAGACCTGGTCGATCTGGGAAATATCTCCAACATTGCCGTGCCCCAGCTACAATGGGGGTTGCTCGATTTTGGACGAACTTCGGCCCAGATAACGCAAGCGCGCGCTGGACGAGACGAAGCTGAGGCACAGTATCGACAGGTCGTTCTAGGTGCGTTCCAGGACGCCGAGAATTCGCTCGCGCGCTTTGCACAGCAACGTCGCAATGTGGCAGCGCTCGCCGAGATCAAGCGATCGGCTGACGAGTCAGACATTTTGACACAACAACGCTTCCAGCGACAGGTGATTTCCCGCAGTGACGCACTCGAGTCCGGTCGTCAGAAAGTGCTTGCTGCATCAAACCTTCAAAGTGCGGTTGCGGCTCTTACGGCAAGTTATATCGCCATCCAAAAATCACTCGGACTCGGGTGGCAGGAATCGACCTATCAAGGATTGGCAACGGATTCCTCGACCACGTCTATCGGAACAAATCAGTGATCCCTCCGCCTGTCATGCCCTGGTGTCGCCTTTGGGGTAGTTACCGAATTACCATAACGGCGCCTTGACTGAGGAGACGCTGCTGTGGTCGACACCGAAATACGGTCTGTATGGAACGGGAGGTGACGATGCAACTTCGGTCGGGAGTTCAAGATTGAGCAGTTAAGCTGGCGCAGGATTAAGGGCGACTGCTTCTTCACTTCAATTTATTGATCTACGCACGATACGCGGCCTTTCGGATTGGCAAGACCTGGCTCTGGCAATCGGACTGGCAAGCCTGCGCCGGCAGTTTGTTGACGTCGTCGCTCCGCTCGACGGACTGCGTCCTGCGCATGACTAGGGCCAAGGGACAACCAGAACGAGCCCGCCGATTTGTACGCCATTGCCGCCGCGGGCCCTACGCCGGTGTGTTCGCTCTTTTCATGTCGGGTCTATCGGCTCCAATCGGCATCAGACGCCAATCCCGTTGGAGTAGAGTTATGTCGACGAAACCTGAGGCCCTCAAAAAGCGGATGATCCGCCGCCATGAGCTTCGGCAGATCATACCGCTGGCCGACACCACCATCTACGAGATGGAACTGCGCGGCGAATTCCCTCGTCGCTTTGCGCTCACCCCGCGCTGTGTGGTGTGGGATCTGGCCGAGGTCGAAGCGTGGCTGACCGAGCGCCTGGCGACAGCTCGGCGATCGCCCATCGACCGCGCGCCGCATCCTGATGTACGCAAGCGCAAGGCGCGCCCCGTCAAAGCGCCGGATCAGGCACGAGCATAGGCATCGAGGGCGGAATCAGGACCGGCACGCGCTTCTGCCCCGCCACCCAAGCATCGATGATATCAGACCACTCCTGCATCATATGCCGCCGCTGATGCTCGTACTCCGCCTTGTTGTAGACGCCGCGCGAGGATCGCCCATCTTCATGGGCCAGGCACTTTTCGATCCAGTCACTGTTGAACCCCAGTTCGTTGAGCAGGGTCGATCCGGTGCGGCGCAAGTCATGTACCGTGAACGGCTCCAGCGGTAAGCCTTCCTTCTGCGCACGCTCCACGACGGCATAGGTGACGCGATTAAAGGTCGCCCGGGACATCGGCGCATCCGCATCATACCGAGACGGCAGAAGGTAGCGCGAGTTACCCGCGCAGGTCTTCAACGCGATCATGATGTCGAGGCATTGCTGCGAGAGATAGACGTTATGCGCCTTGGATCGCTTCATGCGTTCCTTGGGGATCGTCCACACGGCGTTCTCGAAGTCCACCTCGTCCCAGACCGCATCCTGCAGCTCGCTCTTGCGCACCATTGTCAGCAGAAAGAGGCGCATCCCGAGTCGGATCGTTGGCAGCGTCGCCACATGGTCGAGCTGCTTGAGCATCACGCGAATTTCCGTCGGCGACAGCGACCGGTCCTTTGGAACGAACTTCGCGATCGAGGCGGGGCCGACATCGTCGGCCGGATTGGCGACCTTCTCGCCGTGCAAGATCGCAAATCCGTAGATCTGCTTCAGGATGTCGCGGACATGGATCGCAGTCGCCGGAGCGCCGCGATCGACGATCTTGCCGCAGTGGGCGCGCAGGTCATCCGGCGTGATTTCTGTCAGCAGCCGATTCTTCCAGACTGGCAGAAGCTCTCGTTCGAAGATCGAACGCCGCATTGCGCGGGTGCTGTCCGCCATCGGCGCCTTCACCAACCAGCGCTCACCAAACTCACCGAAGCTCTTGGCCTCTTTGATCCGGCGTTTGTCGCGCTGCTTTTCCTGGGCAGGGGACCTGCCTTCGAAGACTGCACGTTTAGCGTCGATCGTCGCTTCACGGGCTCGAGCAAGGGACAAACCGGAGGGACCGTACTTCCCGAGCGTCAGCGTCTCGCGTCGCCCATGCAGCCGGTAGTCCAGCCGAAACGTCAGCGTCCCGGAGGTTGAGACCTGAACATAAAGGCCGTCACGGTCCGTGACCTTGTATGCTTTTTCGCGTGGTTTCAGGTTCTTAAGGGCAACATCGGTGAGCATACCGACCTCCTCTACGCAAAATACCGTCAGGCGATTTTCGGCAATTCTGCCGAAATTGTCGCATGATTTACAATGGCTTAGTGCGGAAAGAATACCGTCACTGGCTTCAATACCTCTGACGGTATCGCTGGATTGGGCCAAGTGCAAGTTTGCCGGATACCGTCACGCAGGACGCCAGGGCCAACCGCTGCTCCGCGATTGACCTCGATAGATAGCGTGAGATAGTCTTTTTATTTCAATGCTTTGACCGAGCTTTGCCGATTGATCGCGATAGCCAAAAATGGCCCCGAATCATTCCCACTCGATCGTGCCCGGTGGCTTTGACGTATAGTCATAGACCACGCGGTTGATGCCCTTCACTTCGTTGACGATGCGGGTGGCCACGCGGCTGAGGAAGGCGGCGTCGAAGGGGTAGATGTCGGCGGTCATGCCGTCGGTGCTGGTGACGGCGCGCAGGGCGCAGACGTTGTCGTACGTGCGGAAATCGCCCATCACGCCAACGGTCTTGACCGGTAGCAGCACGGCGAAGGCCTGCCAGATCGCGTCGTAGAGCCCTGCGTTGCGGATTTCTTCGAGGTAGATCGCGTCGGCCTTGCGCAGCACGTCGCAGCGCTCGCGCGTGACTTCGCCGGGGATGCGGATGGCAAGGCCGGGGCCGGGGAAGGGGTGGCGACCGACGAAAATGTCGGGCAGGCCCAGTTCACGGCCTAGCGCACGCACTTCGTCCTTGAACAGTTCGCGCAGCGGTTCGACCAGCTTCATGTTCATGCGTTCGGGCAAGCCGCCGACATTGTGGTGGCTCTTGATCGTGACCGATGGGCCGCCGGTGAAGCTGACCGATTCGATCACATCCGGGTAGAGCGTGCCTTGTGCGAGGAAATCAGCACCGCCCACCTGCTTTGCCTCAGCCTCGAACACGTCGATGAAGGTCTTGCCGATGAACTTGCGCTTGGCTTCGGGGTCGGTCACCCCGGCAAGGCCGCCGAGGAACAGGGCCGAGACGTCCTTGTGGACCAGCGGAATATTGTAGTGATTGCGGAACAGGCTGACGACCTGCTCAGCCTCACCCATGCGCATCAGCCCGTGATCGACGAAGACGCACGTGAGCTGTTCGCCGATGGCTTCGTGGATCAGCACGGCGGCCACTGCCGAATCGACGCCGCCCGAAAGCCCGCAGATCACGCGGCTGGAGCCGACCTGTTCGCGGATTTCGGCGATCTTGGTCTTGCGGAATTCCGCCATCGTCCAGTCACCGGTGCAGCCGCAGACGTGGCGCACGAAGTTGGCGATCAGCTTTCCGCCATCGGGGGTATGGACGACTTCGGGGTGGAACTGGGTGCCGTAATACTTCTTTTCATCGTTCGCGATGACGGCAAACGGCGCGCCATCAGACACGGCAACGATGCGGAAGCCGGGCGCGAACTGGGTGACCTTGTCGCCGTGGCTCATCCACACCTGATGGCGTTCACCGACCGACCACAGACCATCGAACAGCACGCAAGGTTCGGTGACGGTCAGGAAAGCGCGACCGAATTCGCCCGCATCGCCGGGTTCCACCTTGCCGCCGAGCTGTTCGCTCATCACCTGTTGGCCGTAGCAGATGCCGAGGATTGGCAGGCCGCTATCGAACAGCACTTGCGGGGCGCGGGGGGAGCCATCGGCGGGCACGCTGGCGGGCGATCCTGACAGGATGATGCCGGTAGGCTTCATCCGGTGGAACGCGGCTTCGGCCTGCGTGTAGGGGGCGATTTCGGAATAGACTCCGGCTTCGCGCACGCGGCGGGCGATTAGCTGCGTTACCTGACTGCCGAAGTCGACGATCAGGATCGATTCTGAAGGCTGGATGCTCATGCGTGGCCGATAGTGGCATGGGCCTTTTCTGTCCAGATGGTGCCCGAAATGTGACAGTTGCGTTACATGCAACTGTAGTTGCCGCGTTCGCACTTGCAGCATACGTCATTCGGCGTATTTGGGCGGCAGTTCCGATGCTTCCAGCCCACCCTGCCGGATGAACACGAACTGGGAGGATGTTCTGCAAAGGTGAACCACAACAGGAGGTACACCATGCGTAGCTTTACCGCGATCGCGCTTCCGATCATTTTTGCTGCTGGTCTCAGCGGCATGATGTTCACCGCCACGCTCGTCTGAGCAGCGGTTCGGCCCGAGGGCCAAGGAACGCCAAGCAAGACACAAAAACGGCTGCCCCAGTGGGGCAGCCGTTTTGTTTATGTAGCGCACGCGTGTTTGCGCCTTCCATCGCCATTGCGAGCGCAGCGGCGTCTGAAATTGATGTCCGATTTATCTTGATCGTCATGCTGAACTTGTTTCAGCATCCATCTTGCGATCGGAGCCGCAGTTTGCGGACGAGCAATGGACCCTGAAACAAGTTCAGGGTGACGGATAAAGAATGGTACTCGCTTCGATTTCAACCTTGCAGGCTTGGCCGCGATGACCGTCACCCGCTTTGCCCCCAGCCCCAATGGCCCGCTTCATCTGGGACATGCGTATTCCGCAATCGTCGCCCATGATCGGGCCAAGCACGATGGCGGGGAATTTCTGCTGCGAATCGAGGATATCGACGGTGCGCGGTCGCGGTCTGAACTACGCCAAGAGTTTCGGGAGGATCTGGACTGGTTGCAGCTTCAGTACCGCGAAGTTGCGCCGCAATCCGCACGCATTGCCAGCTATCGCACGGCTGCCGATGAATTGCGCGCGATGGGCATCCTTTATCCCTGCACCTGCACCCGTGCCGAAGTGGCGGCGGCGGCGGTGGCGCATGGGCCGGACGGGCCGCTTTATCCCGGCACATGCTTGCGCCGCGGGCCAGTGCCGGGGCCAGACGTAGCCTGGCGGCTGGATATGGAGCAGGCCACCTTGCTGGCCGGGCCGCTGGAATGGACCGACGAGCGCCACGGCGTGCAACTGGCGCGGCCCGAACTGTTCGGCGATGTGGTGCTGTGGCGCAAGGATGCACCAGCCAGCTATCACCTTGCCGCCACGCTGGACGATGCCGCCGATGGCGTGACGCATGTGACGCGCGGGGTGGACCTGTTTCAGGCGACGCACATTCACCGTCTGATCCAGCACCTGCTGGGCCTGCCGGTGCCGGTGTGGCACCATCATCCCGTGCTGCTGGAAGCCGACGGGCGCAAGCTGGCCAAGCGCCGCGATGCCCCGGCGCTGGCTGACCGGCGGCGTGCGGGTGAGGATGGGCGGGCTGTCGCTGCCGAAGTCCGGGCTACCCTATTTGACACTGGTATTTCACTGTCCGACGCCATAGATCAGAGCGCATGAACTACTTCCTGATCCCGCTCATCCTCATCTTCGTCGCGCTTACCGTAGTGTCGCTGGGGCGCGGGATCGTGGCGTTTCTGAACAGCACGAAGGATGATCTCAACCGTGATCCTTCGGAAGGGGCATCGCCCAACCAGTTGTTGCAGAACAAGATGATGTTCAACCGCATCAAGTATCAGGGGCTGGCTGTGGTCACGGTCGCAATCCTGCTGGCGTTTTCGCGCTGAGGCGCGCGGGTCTGCACCGGTCATGGTAAAGCTGAACAAGATCTACACCCGCACCGGGGATGATGGCACCACAGGCCTTGTCGACGGATCACGCCGCGCCAAGCATGACGCGCGGATGCAGGCGATCGGCGATGTGGACGAGGTGAACAGCCTGATCGGGCTGGCGGCTCTGGCCTGTGCTGAGGACACCGCGCGCGATTTGCAGCGGATTCAGAACGATCTGTTCGATCTGGGCGCGGACCTTGCAACGCCGGGTGATGACTTTGCCCCATCGGAAATGGTGCTGCGGGTGGTGGCATCGCAGGTGGATTGGCTGGAAAAGGCCATTGATGCTTTGAATGAAAGCCTTCCACCGCTGCGCAGCTTCATTCTGCCGGGCGGGTCTGAAGCAGCCGCGCGTGTGCATGTGACCCGTGCCACTGCACGCCGGGCCGAACGCAGTGCGGTGGCGCTTGCGTCGGCAGAGCCAGTCAATCCGCAAGCGCTGGCCTATCTGAACCGGCTGTCGGACTATCTGTTCGTGCTGGCCCGGGCGACCAATGCGGGCAACGATCCGCTTTGGGTACCCGGCGCCTCGCGATAACGCATCTGCGGCAATGCGCAGGTGGACTTGGGCCAGCCTGCCGGTTAGGCACCCCGCCATACAGTCCAATCGGCGAGGGATTCACATGATCAAGACAGTGGCGGTCATCGGTGCAGGCCAGATGGGTGCGGGCATCGCGCAGGTTTCGGCGCAGGCAGGCATGAAAGTGCTGCTGGGCGATGTGTCGATGGAATTGGCAGAAAAGGCCAAGGACAAGATCGCCAAGGGCCTGTCCAAGCTGGTCGAGAAGGGCAAGGTCGAAGCCGCACTCGCTGCGTCCACCGTGGCCAACCTTCACGCCTTTTCCGATCACGCGGCGCTGGCCGAGGCCGATCTGGTGATCGAAGCGGCGACCGAGCGCGAGGACATCAAGGTCTTCGATCCCGATCACGCGCATGGCCGTATCCTCGCCCGATCCACAGCGTTTCATCGGCATTCACTTCTTCAATCCGGTGCCGCTGATGAAGCTGGTGGAGGTCATCCCCGGCCTTGCCACGTCGATCTCCACGATTGAATCGGTGCGCGATTATGTGGCCGCTATCGGCAAGGAAATCGTGCTTTCGCAGGATGAGCCGGGCTTCATCGTCAACCGCATTTTCGTGCCGTTCATCAACGAGGCAGCGTTTGTGCTGGGCAGTGGGACGGGCTCCATCGTCGATATCGACAAGGGCGTGAAGCTGGGCCTGAACCACCCGATGGGGCCACTGGAACTGGCGGATTTCATCGGGCTGGATACCTTGCTGGAAATCATGAAGATCTACCTCGCATCCACCGGTGACCCGAAGTACCGCCCCGCGCCGTTGCTGCAGAAGTATGTTGAAGCAGGCTGGCTGGGCCGCAAATCGGGCCGGGGCTTCTATGACTATTCGGGTGATGTACCTGTCCCCACGCGGTAATACGGAACAGGTGCACGGTCAGGGCGTAGTCTCCCCATAGAATAGAGGAGATACGCCCATGACTGATCCTGAAGATACGGCACCCGAAACGGTCAACAACGAACAGGAAGACGGCGAGGCGCAAGCGCAGAGCGTGGCCGAGGAAGCTTTGGCCCGCGCCACCAGTGTGCTGGGCGAACAGGATTTGGGTGAGCGTGTGCCGGGGCAGGGTGATGAGCCGGGCAGCACACCCGACGTGGTCGATCACATGAAGCAGATGGTTTCGAGCGGAATCATCGACATGGGCGCTTTCCGCGGTGAGCGCAGCGATGATGACGAGGAAGGTATGCTTGGCGAGGCTGGGGTTGATGACGACACGCCGCGCCCGCGCTGAGTTTATTCCGAAGGCGCAGAATCGTCCGGGGCGGACTGCAGTTCTGCCGGTCTGTCGATTGGCACGCTCTGCGCGTTCGGATCTTCGATGGGCAGGCTGTCAGACGACACGATGACGCTGTCAGCCGAAGTTGTGGGCGGGTTCTTGCGCGCCTCGCTCACACCGTTGAAAACAAGCACGGCAAAACCGACGAGGCTGATTACCAGAACCCAGGCCGCAGTGGTGTGACGTTGTGAACTCATGAAGATTTCCCCCGAATCGGACATAGAGTTGCCTGTCAGAGGTTAACTTTCGCCCAAAATCCTGCCTTATGACCCGCAGTTTCCGACGATTTGGCTGTCGAAACTTGCGAAAGGCCGAACCCCGCATGGCAACCGTCATCCTGCTTGTGCTGTCCAACCTGTTCATGACCACCGCGTGGTATTGGCACATCCGGGGCGGTACTGCCGAGGTTGAGGCGCGGCCGCTGGTGTGGGTGATCGCGATCAGCTGGGGCATCGCGCTGTTCGAATATTGCCTGGCCGTGCCAGCAAACCGCATCGGCACGGTGAACGGGTGGAGCGCGGGTCAGCTCAAGATCGCCCAGGAAGCCATCGCGCTGGTGGTGTTCGGGGTGTTCATGGTGGTGGTGTTGAAAGAGCCGATACACTGGCGTCATTTCGCCGCGTTTGGTTGCATCATGGCGGCGGTGGGCTTCCTGTTTACAGGGAAGTAGGCGCTCTATTTCGTCGGTGGGTCTTTTGCCCACGGATCGGCAGGGACTGCTTTGTGCTGGTGAGAGGCATCGCCACTTTCGTCGGCGGCGGGGACCACCGACCACGCAAACAGCAACATCGATGCAGACCACCACAGCGCTTTCCAGCGGCTGGTGAAAACAGTGGTGATGCGCGGTCCGAACATGGGCGAAGAATGCCACGGCGCGGTTATCAAGTGGTTACGCTGAGCGCAGCTACTTAGGGCCGATACGAAGGCGCGTTCTCCTTTCGTTTCATGCAGATTCGGGCGCATGAAGCCTTGGATAGCCTTTGCCGCTGCGGTCTTTGCCACGATCCCTCACGGTGCTTTTGGCGCCCCGACTCCCGATGTCGAGCAAGCGCGCTTTGACTTGTGCAGGCCGGGGCCGCGCGTGACCTGCGTGGTCGATGGTGACACCTTCTGGTACGCGGGCACCAAGTTCCGCATTGCCGACATCAACACGCCTGAAACTTCGCAGCCCGGCTGCGCGGCGGAAGCTGAACTTGGCGCGCGGGCCACGCGGCGGCTGGTGCAACTGCTGAATGCCGGGCCGTTCACGCTGGAAGTGCAGGGCCGCCCGACCGACCGCTATGGCCGCGCTTTGCGCGTCGTGACACGCCGGGGGAGCAGCCTTGGCGAGCCGCTGGTGGCGGAAGGTCTGGCCGAGCGGTGGACCGGGCGGCGCGGAGACTGGTGCGGGCGCTCCTAGGCTGCGCGAAGTCCGGTGAGCGCCCTAGCCCCGCGATCCGTGGCGGAAAGACCATCGAACACCGCGTCGATGATGCGGGCGAGCTTGTTTTCGTTCAGCCGCTCCATGAACATCGTCATGGTGTTGAGCGCGCAGTAGGGGGCGCACATCTGGTTGATGAGGCTGATGGTTTCGTCAATATCCAGCCCTTCGAACGCGCCGTCGCTCATGCCTTCGCCGATGATTTCGCCCAGATAGTGGTCGGCCAGATCGATATAGCTGCGGATCTGTTCGAAGTGTTCGTTGCCCACTTCGATATAGGTCTGCAGCTTGACCGGATCGTCCTCCCACTTCTTGCGCATCACCACAAAGCGTCGGGCGAAGAATTCATACAGCTTGCGGCGCGGGGGCAGGTCGCTGGCCAGCACGTCTTCCATGATTTCGACCATCGGCTGGAACCAGTGGTCGGCGAGCGCCTCCATCAAGGCTTCGCGCGATTCAAAGTGGCGCGAAAGGTGGCCTTGCGAAATTCCCGCGCGCGCCGCCAGTTCCGACATGCTGAGGCCCGATCCGCCGCGCTCTTCGACGATGGCCTGCGCCAGATCGACAAGCCGCGCCCGCGTGGCGTCTCTTTCGGTGCCGGTAGGTGCCATGGCGTGCGTTGCGTCCTGCGTCTGGGGTCTTTGCCCATTGTAGTGATGGCAGTGGCCCGAAACAATGACCGCAGATGCGAAGAAAGCGCGGCAAGATGCCTTCAAACCTCCATGGCAATCGGCTAGGCGGGGGCAACCGGTTGCACCCGATACAAAGGTCGTTCCCCCGATGCCCAAACCGCTGCGTTCCACACTTGCCCTTTTGCTGCCCGGACTGCTGGCTGCCTGCGCCGCGCCAATGGCCAGCAACGCGCCTGCCGGGCCTGTGGAAGTGGGCATCATCGGCCTGAACGATTTCCACGGCAGCCTTGAACCGCCGCGCCAGTCGGTCAACGTGGCCGATGGCAAGGGCGGGTTGATCGCGGTGCCAGCAGGCGGCGCGGCGTGGCTGGCATCGGCCATCGATTCGGTGCGGGCCAGGCATCCGCGCTCGATGACCGTTTCGGCCGGAGACATGATCTCCGCCTCGCAACTCGCGTCCTCGCTCTATCTCGATGAACCGGCCATCGGCGTGATGAACCGCATCGGCGTGGACTTCAACGCGGTGGGCAACCACGAATTCGACAATGGCCAGCAGGAATTGCTGCGCAAGCAGACCGGCGGGTGCGAAAAGTTCACGGCCAAGGAACCCTGCGCGCTGGAGCAGTTCACCGGCGCGACGTTCAAATACCTCGCCGCCAGTACGAAGCGTGCCGATGGATCGACGCTGTTTCCGGCGACCGGCCTCAAGACCTTCGGCTCTGGCCGCAGTGCGGTGACCGTGGGCGTGATCGGTCTGACGCTGAAAGGGACGCCCAATCTGGTCAACCCCACCGGCATTCAGGGCCTGACTTTCGCGGACGAGGCCGACACGATCAACGCCGCCGTGCCCTTGCTGAAAGAGCAGGGCGCAGACGCCATCGTCGTGCTGATCCACGAAGGCGGGCGCACCAAGGGCGAACCCAATCCGCAAGGGTGCGAGAACTTTGCCGGAGACATCCGCCCTATCCTGGATCGGCTGGACAACCGTGTGGACGTGGTCGTTTCGGGGCACACGCACTGGTCCTATGTCTGCGATTATGCCGCGCTCAACCCGGCCAAGCCCTTCCTGCTGACCAGCGCGGGCGTGTACGGCTCACTGGTCACCGACATCACGCTGCAGATCGATCCGGTGGCCGGGCGCGTGGTTTCTAAAAAGGCCGAGAACGTGATCGTGCAGTCGGCGCCCTACACCGCATCGCGCGGGCCGCTGGCCAATACGCCGCTGTTCCCGCAGTTCAGCCCACGCGCCGATGTGGCCGAATATGTGGCCAAATATGTCGAGGCATCGAAGGCCTATACCCAGCGCCCCATCGGCAAGTTGGACCGCGCAGCACCCAAGACCGATAGCCCTGAAGGCGATGGCCTGCGCAACCTGATTGCCGACGCGCAACTGGGCGCCACGCGCGACAAGGGCGCGCAGATCGCCTTCATGAACCCCTTCGGCATCCGCGCCCCGCTGGTCCCCACAGCCGACGGCACGCTGACCTTCGGCGACATCTATCTGTGCCAGCCCTTCGGCAACAACGTGGTCACCGAGAGCATGACGGGCGCTGAGATCAAGGCCGTGCTGGAAGAAGGGCTGGACGACACCGGCCCCAAACAGGCGCTGGCCCCCTCCACCGGCTTCGCCTTCACTTATGACCCGGCGCGACCATCGGGCGACCGCATCGTTTCGATCACGCTGGACGGCAAGCCGCTGGACAGCGCCGCGACCTATCGCGTGACGGTGAACGGGTTTCTGGGGCTGGGCGGCGATGGGTTCTCGGGCTTCGTGGGCAAGCCCGATACGGTGACCGGGCCGACTGACATCGACGCGCTGGAGGGCTGGATCAGGGCGGTGCCGGTGCGGGGTGTGCCGCAGGAGGCGCGGGTGGTGGTGAAGGGGTGAGCGAAGAAAAGCGGGACCCCGGGTCAAGCCCGGGGTGACGATAGATTTGCGTTATGTATCTTTTTTACGATCCCATCCCATTCCCGTCACCCCGGGCTTGACCCGGGGGCCCGCTTCCTTTTTCCTCCCACCATGGACAGGGAAAGAACCGGCGGCTGGGTCTACATCATGGCCGACCGCTATCGCGGCACAATGTACGTCGGCGTCACATCCCATCTGCCCGCGCGCATCCACCAGCACCGCGAAGGCACCGGTTCAGACTTCTGCGCCCGATACGGCCTGAAGCTGCTCGTCTGGGCAGATCGCGGCGACCGCATCGAGGACTGCATCGCGCACGAAAAGCGCCTCAAACGCTGGCGCCGTGAGTTCAAGTTCGACCTGATCGAACGCGGCAACCCGGACTGGCTGGACCTTTACGACGTGCTGGTTTGACTGGGTGCGCGAAGAAAAGCGGGACCCCGGGTCAAGCCCGGGGTGACGAGAAGAGGTAAGGATGATTCCGGGTAGCATGGTGACGTTACCGTCTTGAACGAAATAGTCGGCGCTGCGCTTCGTTGATCGAGCTTTCGTCCCAATCGATCTCTCGCCGAGAAGGCGGCAGGTAATCACGCCGCGAAGGATCATCGTAAATCAGGGTAGCGTGAATGCCTTGTGCCTCACTTTTCAAAACAGGACGTTCCCAAACGCGGGCGAAGATAGTTTCAGCGACTGCTTGTCCCGTTCGCTCGATGACATCCTCAACTAAGTCAATCTCTTCGCCGTTTGGAAACAACGTTGCAAACTCTTCGTCCGTAGCTTGAAAGACGCTAAAAGTGGCGTTCATCGCTCCATCGACGATCAGGATGTTTTTCATGAGGTTGAAATGCATAGACAGAAACATTTCTGCAATCGCGTAGTGTCCAGAACGGCAGCATTTTCCAACACTACCCCCGCTTTGGCCACCAAGGCACAAACCCCGAAGTCCGCTCCACGTATGCCTTATACCCCGGCCGCCGCTCTTCCATGCCCTTTTCCAGCAGCGGCTTGCCCGACCATTTGGTCAGCGTGAAAGTCAGGAACACCGGGCCGATAACGCTGGCCAGCGCGACCCACAGGCCGGCGTCGGCGGCGGCGAGCCAGATGCCCCACCAGACGCAGGCGTCGCCGAAGTAGTTGGGGTGGCGGGTGTAGCGCCACAGGCCGGTTTGCAGGACTTTGCCCTTGTTGGCGGGGTCGGCGCGGAAGGCGTTCAGTTGGGCATCGCCCACCGCTTCGAACACGATGCCGACCAGCCACAGCGCGGCTCCGGCCAGTGCCAGAGGCCCAAGCGGTGCAGGGGCAGGGCTGGCCAGCACGCCCAGTTGCGCGGGCAGGCAGGTGATGAACAGCAGCACAGCTTGCGGGGCGAACACGAATTTCAGCGCGGCAGAGCCGAACTCGCCCTTCGACTTGACCTTGCCCAGCATCTTGGCATAGCGCGGGTCTTCGCCGTGCCCACGCCAGCGGGTGTAGAGGTGCCACGCCAATCTTGCGGCCCAGATTGCGGCCATCGCCGCGATCAGGCTGGCCCTCGCGCCGGGGCCGCCCGGAACGTGCAGCCAAGAGATAAGCGCCAGCACACCCATGCCGCCGCCCCACACCGCATCGATGAAGCTGACATCGCCGATCTTCACCGCCACGCGCCACAGCACCAGCATTCCCAGCACC
>NZ_NCII01000074.1 GCF_002256775.1 Novosphingobium sp. 17-62-19
GGTGACGGTCACGCCGAAGCGCATGTCCGCTTCATCGGCGGGGGCCGATTCGCGGTTCACCAACAGCACGAATCCGGGCCTTGCGACCCGGATCCCGCGGTTGGCAGCCACAAAGTCTGCCCGTTTCCAAATGGTGGCAATCCGGGTCATCCCAGCGCCAGCCTGAATCGGAGTTTTACCTTCAGCGATCAGGCCGAAAGCTTCTTGCGGCCACGCGCACGGCGGGCACGCAGGATCTTGCGACCGCCAACGGTGGCGGTGCGGGTGCGGAAGCCGTGACGGCGGGCACGCACAAGATTGCTAGGCTGGAAAGTGCGCTTCATCGGTTTTCTCTTCTTTTCGAATCTGTGGACAGGCAAATGCCGCTGGAAGCAGCGCGCCGGAATCAGGGGGTGGCCGATAAGCGAAGGGGGACGTTGCGTCAACCCTGCGCCGAAGCACACGGCGCTTCAATGCGTTGCCGGTTGCAATGTTAACGTTTAGGCACGCGCGATGCAGAAGGAAAACGATTCCCAGGACTCCGCCGTAAAACCGCGGTGGTGGCAGCGCATCCCGACATTGGCGTTGTTTGCTGTTGTGGCGCTGGCCCTGCTTGGTACGTTCACGCTTATTCTGGCCACGGTCGAAGCCGAGCGCACGCAACGTGAGCAGGCGGCCCGGACGAGCGCGATTCTCGAATCGCTCGATCAGATCGTACGCGCGACCATGAGCGGCGAGACGGGGCAGCGCGGCTACTTCATCACCAGCGACACGCGCTACCTTGCGCCCTATCGCGAGGGGCAGGAGCGCTATGCCGCAGAAATGGCGCAATTGCGGCAGCAGATGGGGAATGATCTGCCGCTCGATCAGGCCGAACTCATGGCCGAAATTGCCCGACTGGGCGATGCCAAGTGGGCAGAGATGGCCGGCGTGATCGAACTGGTGGACCAGCGGCGCATTCCCGATGCCCACGCGCGCGTGCTGTCCGACGAAGGGCAACTGGCGATGAGCGGGTTGCGCCGCGCTGTGACAAAGCTAGAGGATATCGAGCGGATCCGCCTTTCGCGGGCCGTGCAGCAGGCGGCGGAAGCTGAAGCGCGCATTCTGCCTTCGCTGACGGCGCTGTTTGTGGTGATCGTCTGCGCGCTGGCGCTGGGGCTGTGGCAGGCGATTCGCACCGCCGAGGCTGAAGCACTTGCCGCCAATGCCTCGGTGATCGCCGAGGCGCGCGACCGGGCAGACATCCTTGCCAAGGAACTGAATCACCGCGTGAAGAACCTGTTCGCGGTAATTCTGGCCATCGTGAAGATGAGCGCGCGCGGCGACACGGCAGCGGCGCCTGCGGTGGACCGCATCGCCAAACGCATCCACGCGCTCGTCACCGCGCATGAAGTGACGCAAGGATCGGGCAAGGACCAGACGGTCGATTTCGCCGACCTGATCGGCAAGGTCATCGCCCCCTATCGCTCCTCGTCCGAGCGGTGCGAGTTGGAGGGCGGCGAACTGGTGCTGCCGGGCAAGCACGCGGTGCCGCTGGGGCTGGTGCTGCACGAACTGGTGACCAATTCCGTGAAATACGGCGCATGGGCGCTGCCGGGCGGGCTGGTGCGCGTGGGCTGGAGCCGCGAGGGTGACCGGGCACGGGTGTTGTGGGAAGAAATCGCGGCAGATGGCGCAACGGTGCCGGCCAAAGCGGGAAGCGAAGGCTTTGGCTCGGCGCTGATCCGCTCATCCGAGCGCCAGTTGGGCGGCACGATTGTGCGCAGCTTTGCCGAACGCGGAATCGTGGTGGAAATGGACTTCATGCTGGCAGGCGGAGAGGGCTGATCCCCTCTCCGCCTGCCAGTTCAGCCGTGCTTGGATTCGCGCGTGGGCTGGACCATACCCGGCGTGATGAAGCCCAACGGACCGGGGTTCATCGCGCGCTTCTTCAACTCGCCCTTCATGCGGGCGTAGTCTTCCTCCATCTGCTCGGTCACTGTGGCGCGGGAGGCTTCGAGCGCGGCCAAGAAGTCCTCGCCCGTGACCAAATCGACATTGCCGCCGCCGCGCTTGATGGCGTTGAGGCCTGCGCGGCGCACCACGTCTTCCAGATCGGCACCGGTAAAGCGCTCGGTCTCCCGCGCAATCCTGCCGAGGTCCACATCATCCGCCAGCGGCATGTTGCGGGTGTGGATGCCAAGGATGTGCGCGCGGCCTTCCATGCTCGGCGTGCCGACATAGACCAGCTCGTCGAAGCGACCGGGGCGAAGCAGCGCCGGATCGACGAGGTTGGGCCGGTTGGTCGCGCCGATCAGGATGACCGATTGCAGTTCTTCCAGCCCGTCCATCTCGGCAAGGATGGTGTTGACCACGCGTGCAGTAACGCTAGGCTCGCCCTGCCCGCTGCCACGCGCGGGGACCAGACTGTCGATCTCGTCAATGAACACCACGCAAGGCGCAACCTGGCGGGCGCGGGCGAAGAGTTTGGCGATCTGCTGCTCGCTCTCGCCATACCATTTGCTCAGCAGGTCCGACGATTTGATGGCGATGAAGTTGGCCTCGGCTTCCTTGGCGACGGCCTTGGCCAGCAGGGTCTTTCCGGTGCCGGGTGGACCATAGAGCAGGAAGCCCTTGGCCGGACGGATGCCGAGACGGTGGAAGGCCTCGGGGTTCTTCAACGGCAGTTCCACGCCTTCGCGCAGCTTGTCCTGCGCTTCATCAAGCCCGCCGATGTCGACCCAGCCGATGGTCGGCGCCTGCACCATGACTTCGCGCATGGCCGAGGGCTGCACGCGCTTGAGCGCCTGCACGAAATCGTCGCGATCCACTCGCAGGCTGTCGAGCACATCCTGCGGGACCGTCTGCTGTTCGAAATCGAGCCGCGGCATGATCCGGCGGACAGATTCGATGGCAGCTTCCCGAGCCAGCGCGGCAAGGTCTGCGCCGACAAAACCGTGCGTGGTGCGGGCCAGTTCCTTGAGATCGACGTCTTCGGCCAGCGGCATACCACGCGTGTGGATGCCGATGATCTCACGCCTGCCCGATTCGTCGGGCACGCCGACCACGATTTCACGATCGAACCGGCCGGGGCGCCGCAGGGCTTCGTCTATCGCATCGGGCCGGTTGGTGGCGGCGATGACGACGAGGTTCGATCGCGCCTGAAGGCCATCCATCAGCGTGAGCAGCTGCGCGACAAGGCGCTTTTCTGCCTCACCGTGGACTTCGCTGCGCTTGGGCGCGATGGAATCGATCTCGTCGATGAAGATGATCGAAGGCGCGGCCTTGGTGGCCTCCTCGAACACTTCGCGCAGACGCTTTTCGCTTTCACCATAAGCAGAGCCCATGATTTCGGGGCCATTGATGGTGAAGAACGAAGCATCGCTTTCGTTCGCCACGGCGCGGGCCAGCCGCGTCTTGCCGGTGCCCGGCGGGCCATGCAGCAGCACACCCTTGGGCGGATCTACGCCAAGGCGGGTGAACAGTTCGGGATAGCGCAGCGGCAATTCCACCATCTCGCGCAACTGGCGGATCGTGTCGCCCATGCCGCCCACATCGTCATAGTTGACGTCGGCACGGCTGGAACGCGGCTCTTCATATTCGGGCCGCAGTTCCACCTCGGTGTTCTCGTCGATGTGGACCACGCCCTTTGGCACGGTCGAGACGACGGTGAGGCGGATCTGCGTGAGCGCGAAGGCCGGAGCATTGAGCATCTGGCGCAATTGGGGCGGCATGTCGGTGCGGTTGACCTGCTGCTGTCCGGCCGTGGCGACCAGATCGCCGGTGACCAGCGGGCGGCCTGCAAAGTTGCGCTTCAATGCCAGGGCAGGCCCTTGCAGACGCAGGTCCTTCTGCGCTGGCGCAAACACCACGCGCTGTGCGGGGCGTGAATCAATCTTGCGCACTTCCACGTGATCGCCTGAGCCGACATCGGCATTGGCGCGCTGCAAGCCATCAAGGCGGATCAGTTCGAGGCCTTCATCCTCAGGATAGGGCTGGATCACGCGGGCAGCGGTGGAGCGCTTGCCAACGATTTCGATCACATCACCCTCGGTCACGCCAAGCTGGGACATAATATGCCGGCTGACGCGGGCGATGCCATGCCCGCTTTCTTCCTGCCGCGCACCCGCGACTTGCAGGCGCATGGCCCGTGCTTCGGTCCGGTTCTCGGTTGCCGCATCTACCATGAGCCGTGAAATCCCCTTTAGCTGCCAACGCCGTCCGATGTGGGAAGGCGCACATGGGATTTCAAACGGCAAGGATGCAGGAAGGTTGCCGGACGCTGCCGATCCGCCCAGAATTCAGGCAAAAAAAGACCCGGCAGTTGCCCGCCGGGTCGGAAAGTTTTGGGAGAGGATGCCTGAAAGGCAGGATCTGTATGCATTGCACACGGGTTTTGTGCAATTGCGAAATACTCCGATTTAATTGCAATTTTTGCAATCATAGCCTTAAAGCGCTGAATTTTATGAGTTTATAAGTTGTATCAAACGAAACAATACGGCTCCAGCACGTTAACAATGGATTGTAGCGATAGGTTTCGAATCGGGATGCTGCATCGCAGTAGGCCTAATTGTACGCAATCAGCGTGCGCAACCGCGTTGGATATCGGGGCCAATCCGGCGAATGACCGCCAAAGGATAGACCGTGTCGGACATCCCGTCCGAACAGGTTTGCCGCGAAACTTCAAGTTCGAGCGGCTTGCCCTCGATCGTGGCGGAATAGGTCACGATCTGGCCCGACCGGCGCAAGGTGGCTGGAACGGTCAACCCATCGGGCATCTCAGGCGTGGAATAGGTGAGTTTGCCGTCCTGAACCTGCACCGACCAGAACGGTTCGGTGCCGATGGCGCGGAAACGGATCGGGATGTCAGAGGAAGATACCTCTGCCGCCATCGAAGCAGGCGGTTCAACCGCCGTCGGTGTCACAAAAGGAGCAGACGTCGAAGGCGACGTCTCCGGCTCCGGCTCGGCAGGTTCCGAACAGGCCGAAACCAGCAGGATCGCGAAAAGGGCAAGTGCGGAGGAAGACAGCGTGATGGATCTCATCGCCCCTGTCTTCCCCATGCCTACAGACGGGCCAAGCCTTAATGCGCCAGCAGCAGCGGAATCTGCGACCGGTCGAGCATATCGCGCGAGACACCGCCGAGCAGCAGTTCACGCAAACGGCTGTGCCCGAACAGGCCCATAACAATCAGCCCTGCTTCCAGCTCGCGCGCGCATTCTTCTATGGTGAAGGCAATCGAGCCATTGCGTTCGCGCTCATGCGATTCCGCATGGATGCCGTGGCGCGAAAGATAGCGTGCGGCGTCAGCGGCGGGGAACGAGCTGTCCTTTTCGCGCACGGTCAGCAGATGGACTGTCGCTGCTTGCTGCAACAAGGGCAGAGCTGCACGCAGAGCGTTCGCGCCTTCGTGGCCACCATCCCATGCGACCAACGCCGGTTTGTCAAACGTCAGCATCGGCAGCCCGCGCGGAACGCCAAGCACCGGCGTGCGCAGGCCCAGGGCCATTTCCTCAACCGTGGGATCGGATAGGCTGCTCACCACGATATCGGCAAAGCGTGCCGCGGCGGCGGTGGCCGCAATGCGTTCCTGATCGAGCACTTCGATATCGAATGGCACATCCTGCGTGGCAAAGCGCGCGTCGAGTTCAGCCGCCAGCTTGTCGTTCGCCTCGCGCGCTTCCTTCAGGGCATAGGCCGATACGGCAACGCCGCCGAATGGCTCCCACGCGGCCATCTGGGCAAAGGGCGTGGCGATCTGGAAGGTGACATGCCCATCGCAAGTGCGGGCGAGTGCAAGTGCAGTCTCGATCCGGTCATCGAGTTGCTCGGTAACGTCGAGTGGGCAAAGAATGGAGCGCATCGGGGATCCTCCTATTTTTCAATATACCCACCCTCCATACGGATGGTGGACCCCACCATGATCCACGTCAAATCAGGAAAGATTGCTGGTCAAAAAACCACCAGTTGCCCCAGTTCATCGAGCGGTTAAGAACAAGCAGCGATAATCGGGAGGACACATGGACTATTCGGCGGTAATTTTCGATTTCGGCGGGGTCATAACGTCCTCACCCTTCGAGGCGTTCAATCGGCTTGAGGCAGAGCGCGGATTGCCGATCGATACGGTGCGGCGAATCAATGCGCTGAATCCCGATTCCAACGCCTGGGCCTTGTTCGAACGCGCCGAGATCGACGCGACAACGTTTGACCGGATGTTTGCCAAGGAAGCCAGCACGTTGGGCCACGAGCTTGACGGCGCGTCGGTGCTGGCGGTTCTGGCAGGGGCCGTGCGCCCGGCGATGGTTGCCGCGCTCGATCGGTTGAAGGCCGACGGCTATCGCCTTGGCTGCATAACCAACAATGTGCCCACCGGCCACGGTGCTGGCATGGCCCGCAGCGGCAACGCGCGCGACGAAATGGAGCGCATTTTCGCGCGGTTCGAACATGTGATCGAAAGCAGCAAGGCCGGTGTGCGCAAGCCCGACCCGCGTATCTACCTGATGATGTGCGAGAAATTGGGGCTCACACCGGATACCTGCGTCTATCTCGACGATCTGGGCGTCAACTGCAAACCGGCAGCCAAGCTGGGGATGCACGCCATCAAAGTGACCAGCGGTGAGCAGGCACTGGCCGATCTGGGCAAGGCGCTGGGCATCAGCTTCTGAAAGACGATACCGCGCCACATTCAATCGTCCAGTCTGTAACCGCGCCCCGACATACGTCATTCGACCCGTATACGCCGCTCAACACCCCATGATATTACTGCTTATGTAATTGGTATTACTGGTAAAGCCGGTAAGTAATACGGGGTCATGCAAATGGCAGGAACGCGCGTAGGCAAGCGGATCATCGGGGCGGAATCTCCGGTGACCATCGGTTGGGAAAACCTGCCGAAGGTTGAAGGCGGCCCGTTCAAGCGGTTTTTCTTCACGTGGTTCCAACCGTTTACGTTCTTTTCGCTGCTGGCCTTCTGGTACTATGCACCAAACGACATTGCCAAGGCATCGACCGCCATCGGTATCGGTATCGGCTTCAAACTGCTGCTGCTGGGGCTCGAATGGGTAAACCCGCGTCACAAAAGCTGGCAGCTGACGTGGAAGGAGCTGGTCACCGACCTGTTCTATGTCGGGCTGGGCTATACGGTGCTGCGCATGGTCGATGGGTTCATCGGCGATGGCGCGATCATCGCCATGGTTCAGGAACAGTGGGCGATGGACAAGTTCAGCTGGTTCACCGGGCTGCCGCTGCTGCTGCAGGCCTTCCTGATTTCGTTCATTTTCGATTTCGGCCAGTACTGGATGCACCGCGGGATGCACAACTGGTATCCGCTGTGGCTGACCCACGCACCGCACCACTACATCACGCAGTTGAACATCAACAAAGGCGCGGTCGGCAATCCGGTTGAGCTGTTCCTGATCGGGCTCGGCATCGGCGGCTTCTTCGATTTCCTGCCGCGTGCTTTCCTGCTGGCCGGGACGTTCGGCCTGACGGTAGGCATCTATCAGCACATCAACGCGCGCTTCAACACGCCGAACTGGTGGCGCTTCCTGTTCAACACCACCGAACACCACAGCGTCCACCATTCGCGCGATTACGAGGCGAGCCGCAGCAACTTTTCGGGCACGTGGATCATCATTGACCGCATGTTCGGCACGGCAGTCGATGGTGAGGCAGAGCTGCTGGGCCTTGAAGGTGGCCGCCGCATGTCGATCCGCGAAACGATGCACTATCCGTTCACCGAAGGCTGGAAAACGCTGAAGGCCAAGTTCGGCAAGTCCAGGATTGGGTCGGGCAGCTATGACGCCCCCGAAAGCGCGGTGCCGGCAGAATGAGCGGGATCGCAGCGCAGAGCATCTGGCAACAGCCCACCCCGAAACCCGTGACCCGCATGAACTTGCGCTACATCGACTGGATCTGGCATGTGCGCGACAGCGTGCCCCTGCCCGAAGGCCAGACCACCGGCGAGGCGCTGGATCGGCTGGAACCGATGCTGGACCAGATGGACACAACGCACGAACGCAGCGAGGACACGCTGACGTTCCACCGCAAGGCACCCGTGCCGCAAGACCCGCTTTCGGTATTCGAAGATGGTGTGTTGCAGATCGCGGAAACGGCGCAGGGCAAGACCTTGCGCTACCACCTCGTCAGCAAGGCGCTGCTGTTCTGCTTCCTGCTGCCGCTGCTGTTCGTGGGCTTCGGCCAGTTGACGCTTTACGTCGGCGCGTACCAGAAGGCGGCTGCTGAGGCCAAGGAGAAGGCCGGCGGCGACAAGAAGAAGAAGGACGAGGCCAAGGTTCTCGAACTCAACCCCATCGACAAGATGCTGGGTGCGCCTGCCCCCGAAAAGCCGAAGAAGGGTGAAGGTGAAGGGCGCAAGCCATCAGCCACCGCGGCCTATGTCTTCGCGGGGATTTTCGCGTTTCTCTATGTGGTTGGTCGGTTTCTGGAACCGTGGCTGGTTCGGCGGCGGTTCCGCGCACGCCTTGCCGACGCCTGAGACCTACACCTCAAGCCGGTAGTGAAACAGGCGGGCGGGACCGTCTTCCGGGAGGAGATAGAGGTCACGCCCCTCGATCGCCATGCCCTCGCCGGTCAATGGCCCGCCCCTGCCGAACGGGCGGACCGGACCGATTGCCCCCGCCTTGATCGAACGCACCAGCTTTTGCGAGCGCCAGTCGATCCAATCAACCGTTCCACTCAGCCAATCGAGGTTTCCGCCAGCGACAAGGTGGTCCCCCACAAACTTGATGTCCTGATACCGCGTCTGTGAAGGGTTGGGCACGACCCGCACCTGATGGCCCGTTGCGGAATCGAATTCATACAGCAGCCTGCTGTCCCAGTTGCCTGCCACGATCCTGCGGTCCGATACGGCCACGCAGCCAAGGTGATCGGCTACAGCAATCCGGCGGCGCACTTCGAGCGTCTGGCTGTCGATCCCCACCAGCACGGCTGAACTGTTTGGCCGCATCTCGGCAACCGGCACCCAGATCAATCCATCCGCCACGGAAATGCCGCCCGGATGATAGCGCGCGCCATCGGTCAGTTCGATCCGGCGCAGCGCCTTGCCGGTGGTTCGGTCGAACTCATGCAGCCAGGCCTTGTGGTTGGCATTATCGACCGATGTGGCCCAGATCCGGGTCGGCTCCAGCGCAAGTCCCTGCACGTGAAAGAGGCTTCCGCCCAGTTGCCGTGCCTCTAGCAATGTTGCCTGTTCGATCAGGCTGCTGAAAGGAACGGCGGCGGCAGCCGAAAGGCTGGAAATCGCCAAAATAGCAGCGCCAATGCCAATTCGCGTCTGCTTTCCAAACATGCTGACGGCCCCGTTTTGCAAGGCCCGCTTTGGCCCCAGCTGCGATTGGCAGCGGGGCGTTGCAGATCAGAGTCGGTGTTTCAGCCGTGTTGCACCGCAGCGCGATTTTTCCGCGATTGCGAAGTCCTACGTAGTATCAGACCGTGGCGAACCAGATCACGTGCTTGGCGCCCTTGCCGTTTGACCGGGCACGCACCTCTACTTCATCCACGTTGAAACCTGCCGCTTTCAGACGTTGCGTGAAGTTGGGATCGCGCGCGGCGGACCAGATGGCCAGCACACCGCCGGGACGCAGCGCATCCTTGGCCATGCGCAGGCCGCGCATCTTGTAAAGCCGCCCATTGCCTTCGCGCACCAGCCCATCGGGGCCGTTGTCGACATCCAGCAGGATCGCGTCATAGCCGGTGCCACCCACCGAGAACGCATTGGCCGATATCACATCGGCCACATCGGTCATCACCAGCCGCACACGTGGATCATCGAGGCATCCGGCCTCAAGCTCCTTCATTGGCCCGCGTGCCCACTGGATGATTTCGGGCACCAGTTCAGCCACGGTCACATGTGCATCGGCAGGCAGCTTTTCCAGCGCCGCGCGCAAGGTGAAGCCCATGCCATAGCCGCCGATCAGCACGGCCTGACGCTCCGTCTTGGCAATCCGCGCAATGCTCTGCGTGGCGAGGGCGATTTCCGAGCCGTTCTGGCGGGTGCTCATCAATTCGTTGTGGCCCACCACGATCATGAAATCGCGGTCATGGCGGTAGAGGCGCAGATCCTCGCCATCGGGCACAATCGCGGTGCCAAGAAGTTCGCGTGCGATCATGGGTGTGGCTCCGCCTGAAACATATCCCGCGCGCCGTAGGGGGTCGGGGAGGATTGCGCAACATGCCCTCCCCCAACCCCTCCCGCTTGCGGGAGGGGAGCTTATTTCTGGCGACGGATGAAATCGCGCAGGTCTGCCGACAGCTTCTTGCGGTCTGCATCGCGCACGTACATCATGTGCCCGGCATCATAGTAGTGGAACTCCACCCGGTCCTGCGGCCAGCCGGGGCGGTTCATGGCGTATTCGGCGAAATAGAACGGCGTGGCGAAATCGTACCAGCCCTGGCCTACCCAGACCTTGGTCTTGCTGTTCTCACGCAGGGTGCGCGCAAGGCCGGGGGCGACGTTGACATAGGTGTCGCGACCCACGCCGATGCGCCAGTCCCACGGGCCGACCGGGCCGATAGAAACATAGCTGCGGTCGGTCTTGTATCCCAGATCGCCGCGCAGATAAGTGTTCACCGCTGCCGGATAGCTGGCGTCGATGCCATAGAAGCTGGGATCGTTGTCCGGCTCTTCGCCCGCGTTGTCATAGTCCTTGCCGGTGTAGCGCGCATCAAGGCGGCCGATGGACAGGCCTCGATCACGCAGCAGTTCCTTGTAGAAACGCCCCGGCGAAACACGCAGATTGGCGCGTTCAAGGTAGTCTTCGGACAACCCCGTCAACTGCGCCATCCGCGCGCGGACCGTGGCGCGTTCTTCGGCGGGCAGGCTGTTACCCTTCAGCAGCGCCGCCACATACGGCCCGCTGGCAAAGGCGCGTGCTTCGGCCACCACGGCCTCGACCGTGGCAGGCCGGGGGGTCAGCTTGTTGTGATACCACGCTGCTGCGGCATAGCTGGGCAGGTTGCCCATGTGCTGCAACTCGTTGCCCTCATCCTCCGCTTCAAGCCCGAAATCGAGCACGGCAGAAATCAGGATCACGCCGTTGAGCGCCACATCGTTATACGCACGGTTCAGCTCGGCAGCGACGGCAGCAGAGCGTGTGGTGCCATACGATTCCCCGCCCAGAAACTTCGGCGCATTCCAGCGATTGTGTTCGTTCAGCCAAAGCCGGATGAACTGCGCGATGGATTCCGCGTCCGCCTTTACGCCATAAAACGTCTTGGGATCGGTAGTGCCGAGCGCGTGGCTCCACCCTGTTCCGACCGGATCGATGAAAACCAGATCGGCGACATCCAGCAGCGATTCCGGGTTGTCGGTGATGTCATAAGGCGGAGCGCCATCGTCCAGCGCATCGGGCAGGTTCACCCGCTTTGGCCCGAACGCACCCATGTGCAGCCACAGGCTGCCCGATCCGGGACCACCATTGAACAGGAAGAACACCGGGCGGTTCGGCTCCGCGCCATCTTTCAGGTAGGTGGTCGAGAAGATCGCCGCGGTGGGCTTGCCATCCTTGTCCTTGAGGTAAGTCTCGCCCGCGATGGCAGTATAGGCCACGCGCGTACCGCCGAATGTGCCACTGCGCTTGGCCACCACGCGATTGGGTTCGGGGATGGCGGAATCGTCGGCTTTTGGCGCTGCCTTCTCGGCAGGCTTGTCGGCTGCCTGAAGCGTAACGGGTGCCAGCATCAAAGCGGCCATGGTTGCAAGCGATACAAAGCGCGACATCGGAAACTCCCTTTTCACAGGCGATAACCGGGCGTTGGATCGTGCGCAATCAGCACTTTTTACGCCGCTCTCCCCACCGCGAGGCAATCTGACACGTTTTGATCTCGCATCGGCAAGCGCTGGGAGCGAATCGCGGTTGCGTCGCTTAACTGATCACTTAAAGTCAAGCGCAAGAGGCAGCGCGAGTCTGCCCAAACGAGAGGACGAGGCCGTGCAGGCAATTGGGCAGTTTCATCCCAAGTATCATGCGGAGACCCATCCTGATCGCCCAGCGGTGATCATGGGCGGCAGCGGCGAGGTGGTGACCTATGCCGAGCTTGAGGCGAAATCGAACCAGTTCGCCCATTTGCTGCGGTCACGCGGATTGCAGATCGGCGATACCATTGCGCTGTGCCTTGAAAACCGCGCAGACTTCTTTGCACTGGCATGGGGAGCGCAACGTGCAGGGTTGGTCTACGTCGCGGTTTCCAGCCGCCTAGCCGCGCCCGAAATCGCCTATATTGCGCGCGATAGCGGCAGCCAGCTATTGATCGGTTCGGCCTATACCGCGCAGTTGCTGGACGAAGTAGCCAAGCTCGCCCCCGATGTTGCGCAACTGCGCTTCGATACCGGTGGCCCGCTTTCACTGGACGCGGCGCTGGCCGCGATGCCGGACACCCCCATCGCAGACGAACGCGCCGGGTGCGACATGCTCTATTCGTCCGGCACCACCGGCAAACCCAAGGGTGTGCGCATCCCCCTGCCCGAAGACCCGGAAATTGGGGCCACCAATTCGCTCGTTGCCATCGCCAATCAGGCCTTCGGGATCACCGGCAATGCCGTCTATCTCTCGCCCGCACCGCTCTATCACGCCGCACCTTTGCGCTGGTCGATGACCATTCACCGGCTTGGCGGCACGGTGGTGGCGATGGAAAAGTTCGATCCCGAACACGCGCTGCAACTGATCGAACGCTACAAGGTGACCGACAGCCAGTGGGTGCCCACCCATTTCGTGCGGATGCTGAAACTGCCCGACGATGTGCGCACGCAGTACGACACTTCGAGCCTGAAATGCGCCATCCATGCCGCAGCGCCTTGCCCGGTGCCGGTCAAGCAGGCGATGATCGCATGGTGGGGGCCGGTCATCCGCGAATACTACGCCGGGACCGAAGGCAACGGCTTCACCTTCGTCACCAGTGAGGACTGGTTGCAGCGCCCCGGCACGGTGGGTCGCGCGATCCTCGGCACGATCCGCATCTGCAATGAAGAAGGTGATGAAGTCCCTCCGCGCACCGAGGGGCAAGTGTTCTTCGAAGGCGGCAATCCCTTCACCTACCACAACGATCCCGACAAGACCCGCGATGCCACCAACCAGCATGGCTGGACCAGCCTGGGCGATGTGGGCTGGGTGGACGAGGACGGCTTCCTGTTCCTCACCGACCGCAAGAGCTTCATGATCATATCGGGCGGGGTGAACATCTACCCACAGGAGATCGAGAACCTGCTGGTAACGCACCACAAGGTGGCAGACGTCGCCGTGATCGGCGCGCCTGACCCGGACATGGGCGAAAAAGTCGTCGCCATCGTCCAGCCCCGTGACATGGCCCAGGCTGGCCCGGCGTTGGCGGCGGAACTGGCCGATTGGCTGGGGCCGCAGCTTTCGCGCGTAAAGATGCCGCGCCAGATAGATTTCCGCGCCGAACTGCCGCGCGAACCCACCGGCAAGCTGTTCAAGCGGCTGCTGCGCGATGAATACAAGCAGGCCTACGAGGCTGCACAGACGGCAACGGTCTGAACCAACAAGGACAGGGACGGGATTATGGCAAGTGTTCCAGTGCTTTCGGCGGATGCAGGCCGGGCCGTGATCGATCCGAAAAGCTACGGCGCGTGGGAGCCGCTGCTCGACCGGTTCGATGAGTTGCGCGCGGGCACCCCCGTGGCGCGCGTAGTCGATCCCGATGATGTGCATGAGCCGTTCTGGCTGGTCTCCGGCTTCGATGAGGTGATGAAGGCGAGCAAGGACAACGCCACGTTCCTCAACAATCCGAAGTCTTCCGTGTTCACCGTGCGTGTAGGCGATGCTCTGGCCCGCTCGATCACCGGGGGCAGCCCGCATCTGGTGGAATCACTGGTGCAGATGGACGCGCCCAAGCATCCCAAGCTGCGCCGCCTGACGCAGGACTGGTTCATGCCCAAGAACCTGTCGAAGCTGGAAGGCGAAATCCGCAAGATCGCCAATGAAGCCATCGACCGGATGCTCGGTGCAGACGAAGAAGGCGATTTCATGGCGCTGGTCGCCGCGCCCTATCCGCTCCACGTGGTCATGCAGATCCTTGGCGTACCCCCGGAAGACGAAGCCAAGATGCTGTTCCTGACCCAGCAGATGTTCGGCGGGCAGGACGAGGACATGAACAAGTCCGGCCTCAAGAACCTGCCGCCCGAACAGATCAGCGCCATCGTGGCAGGTGCCGTGGCTGAATTCGAACGCTACTTTGCCAGCCTCGCGGCGCAGCGGCGCGAGAACCCCACTGAGGACGTCGCCACCGTCATCGCCAATGCCGTGGTCGATGGCGAACCGATGAGCGACCGCGATACGGCGGGCTATTACATCATCGTCGCCAGCGCCGGGCACGATACCACGTCGGCCTCATCGGCAGGGGCGGCGCTGGCCCTCGCCCGCGATCCAGACCTGTTCGCCCGCGCCAAGGCCGACCGCAGCCTGCTTCCGGGGATCGTGGAAGAGGCGATCCGCTGGACCACCCCGGTCCAGCACTTCATGCGCACCGCCGCGACGGATACCGAGCTTGGCGGCCAGCAGATCTCTGCCGGTGACTGGCTGATGCTGAACTATGTGGCGGCGAACCACGATCCGGCGCAGTTCCCGAACCCACGCACCTTTGACCCCACACGCCCCGCCAACCGCCACGCCGCGTTTGGCGCGGGATCGCACCAGTGCCTCGGCCTGCATCTTGCGCGGCTGGAAATGCGCGTGCTGCTCGATGTGCTGCTGGACCGGGTGGACAGCCTTGAGCTGGCGGGAGAACCGGCGCGCGTGAACTCCACCTTTGTCGGCGGATTCAAGAAGCTGCCGATGCGGTGGACGGCGGCGTAAAGCCTCAGCCCTCGCCCTTTTCGCGCGCGTTCAGCTTGGCCCACAGGCCTTCGGTCCCCGCCTCAATCGCATTGTTCACATATTGCGAGGCGACCAGCCAGCCCTTGAACGGACGCAGCGTGGCAAGGCATCCCACACCCAGGATTGGCACCGACGTCAGCACATGCACCCACCACGGCGGGGAATAGACCACTTCCATCCACACCACGAAGAACGTCAGCGGAAAAGCCGTGATGCACAGCGCGAAGAACGCCGGGCCATCGTCGGCATTGGCAAACTGGTAGTCCAGCCCGCATTCCGGGCAGGTCTTGCGCAGTTTCAGCCAGCCATTGAACATCGAAGCCTTGGCGCAAGCCGGACAGGTGCCTTTCAGGCCAGACTGGAAGATCCAGTCAAACTTGGGATTCTGCGTGAAAAAGGCCATGCCGATGCGTCCTGATTAGCTACCGGATCGCCATATGCCCCTGCCCGGCCAAGGCAAGGCCTAACGAACAGATGGCACAGGCGCGGCAGTCATGCGATTGTCATCCGGTGCCATACCCCCGCAACAGCTTCCGCGAACGGTTCCTCGATGTGCTCGCATCGATCTATCTCTATAACGAGCATCGCGGGTACACCTCGTTTGATCGGGTGCTGGACGCCGTGCGCCAGCGCTGCCCTGACAATCCCGCCTTCATCGCCGCCATCGCCAAGCACCGCGCCGACGAGCGCAAGCACTACGTGATGTTCAAGCGCTGGTTCGAACTGCGCGGGCACATGCCCTTGGCGGTAGACAGCACCTGCGGCCACATAGATCGCTTCATCTTCAAGGTCTTCGGCTGCAGCATCGATGATCTGGACACGCAAGGCGTGATCGCCAGCCCCGATGCCTTCGAAAAGCTGTGCCGCGTCATCATGCTCACCGAACAGCGCGGAATGCGACAGGTGGAGATCCTGCTCGGCAACCGCCACGTCCGGTCCGACAAGGCGATGAAGCGCATCTTCGAAGTGGTGGAGAAAGACGAGCCGGACCACTGGATGCCCTACGCCGCATGGCTGGACACGCAAGGCCGCGCCAAGGCCAAGTGGCGCGAACGTTGGGCAGACTACTGGATTCACAAATCGCTGATGCTGGTAAAGCTGCCCAGCCTGTTCCTGCGGCGTTCCACCCCAAGGATGGCGGCGTGGCCCGATGCGACGGAACAAATCGTCCCTAAAACTCCCTCCCCTCAAGGGGAGGGTCGGGGAGGGGTTCACGGCCTCTCGCAAGTGCCCAACCCCCTCCCCCAACCCCTCCCCGCCGGGGAGACAGGGATGGACGGGGCAATCGAAGACCGCAGGCCCAGCCTGCTATCGCGCGTGGTGCGCAAGGCATTGGTGTGGTTCTATCGCCAGCGCGGATGGACCGCGCATGGCACGCCGCCCGCCGATGGCCGCTGCGTGATCGTGGCGGCACCGCACACGTCGAACTGGGATTTCGTCAACTTCATCGGCCTGACCGAAGACCTTGGCCTGAAGCCTCACTTCATGGCCAAGGACAGCCTGTTCCGCTGGCCGCTGGGCGGCTTCATGCGCGATATGGGTGGGGTTTCGATAGACCGGAAGGCGCGGCGCAACGTGGTCGATGCGATGGTGGCCGAATTCGCCCGGCGGGACCGCTTCATGCTGACCATCGCGCCAGAAGGCACGCGCAGCCAGGTGGGCCAGTGGCGCAGCGGGTTCTATCACATCGCGCTGAAGGCGGGCGTGCCCATCGTGATCGGCATGATGGACTATGGCAACAAGACCGGCGGGCTTGGCCCGGCCATCTGGCCATCTGGCGATTACGCGGCAGATATGCGCAAGTTGTTCGAATTCTACAGCAAAGTCACACCCCGCCATCCGGGGCGCGGATTGAAGAGCCTGCCGGAGATCGCATGATGCCTGACACGTTCGTCCTTGCGCTGCTGATCAATGCCGCCGTGCTGGTGCTGGGAATGCTGGTGCTGTGGCGCGTGGCGGTGAAGATCGGCGATGTCAGCTTCATCGATGCGGTGTGGGGCGGCGGCATGGGTGTGCTG
>NZ_NCII01000075.1 GCF_002256775.1 Novosphingobium sp. 17-62-19
TGGTTCATCGTAAAATCTCAAAGTCCTGCACCAATCACGCCAAACTCTGAATCCGATTTTACCCGGTCAGGGAAGTCCTATTTTTCGAGGTGCCCTATATGCCGGTCGGCATAAGCGCGGTCATAGCCGGTCAGCCCCTTGCTGTTGACATAGGTTGCGCCGAAGCTGACGGCCCCCCGCTCGCCCGCGAATTTCGAACCGCCCACCAGCGACAGGGACGTAGTCGGTGCGTCGCCCCGTTGTGAAAGGCCCTGCGTGGCTTGCAGGCTTAGCCCCTTGATATCTTTTTTCGTGATGACATTGACCGCGCCGGTGACGGCGTCTGCTCCGTAGATCGCCGCCGCGCCGCCGGTGATCACCTCGATCCGCTCGATCATGCCTGCCGGGATCATGTTAAGGTCGACCGCCGAGGATCGCGCTGAACCGGACACGCGTCGCTGGCCGTCGACCAGGGTGAGCGTGCGGTTCGTGCCCATGTTGCGCAGGTTGATCGACGCTGATCCGCCGTCGAACCCCTGCGAACCGGCGTTCCCGCGTCCGACGCCCGGTGAAATGGACGGCTCGCGGATCAGCGCATCCCATGCTGTGACAAGGCCCAGCCGATTGGCTTCCTGCATATTTACGACGCTGACGGGCATTGGCGATTCAAGCTCGGGCCGCG
Source organism: Novosphingobium sp. 17-62-19 (assembly GCF_002256775.1). GTDB lineage: Bacteria > Pseudomonadota > Alphaproteobacteria > Sphingomonadales > Sphingomonadaceae > Novosphingobium. The sequence continues at coordinate 662 of NZ_NCII01000075.1, forward strand.
CGATGCGCGATCCGGTCACAACGATCGCGCCATCATTGGCGGCTGGCGCATCGGGCCGTTCCTGCGCGGAGGTCTGGGCCTGCGCGGGGGTCTGGGCCTGCGCCGCCGTGGCGAGCGCAAGGGCGGACGCAGTCAGCAGTCTGCGCGTGAACAAGGACGTCATATGGATCTCCTGTTGGCACACTCCCGGCAGGTGGATTTCTCCCCCCTCCCGCCCGGAGCGCCTTCTTGAAATGGACTATAAGTGGATCAGCCCTTGGATGCGGGCAGTGGGTCGGCTTTCAGATTGGTGAGAGCTGTACGTTTGCGCGTCCCCTTTTCCTGAACGGGAAGCGTCTGGTCAGCAGCCGGAATCGGTGGCGACGGAAGGGTCGCCGCGGCGTAGCGAGCATGATGCAGCAGGCCGCCCGTGCTGGGCAGGACCGGCGGTTTGGCGGGTGGGTGATGGAAGCGGAAAGCGGAACTCAGGTCACCGAAGGTCTGGCGGCGCCAATCCGAAATATTCGGCTCCCTGACACCAGTAAAACGCTCCAGAAACTGAAGCACAGACGTATGGTCGAATGGCTGGCTGCACACCCAGCCGCCTGCCGTCCATGGGGAGATAATGATGCACGGCACCCGGAAGCCTGCGCCGATGGGCAGGCCATCGATAAACTCACCCGGCGTGCCTCGCGGCGGCACCGGCGGCGGCACATGATCGAACAGGCCGTCATTCTCATCATAGTTGAGGATGAAGGCCGTCTTGGCCCACACATCGGGATTGGCGGCGATCGCATCCAGCTTGCTAGCGATGAACGCTGCCCCGCCCGCAGGACTGGAAACATGTGGATGTTCAGACCCCTCATTGGTCGGGTGCAACCATGTCACCGCCGGCAGACGATCGTGCAGGGCATCATATTCGAACTGCCCGTCGACGGCGGACGGCATGCCCTTGACCCGCAGCGGCGATCCGGGCGGAGCATCCATGAACTGGCGGAACAGGCGCAAGACATTGTAACCGGTCCCGCTGTCCGAATGTTGATAGACTTTCCAACTTATACCCGCTTGCTCCAGCCGTTCGGGATAAGTCGTCCACGTCAGCCCTTCCGTCGGCGTCTTCTGACTGTTCTGGGGAGGGCCGTAGCGGCCATCACCATCGACCATGCCGGTCAACCAGTGAAAGCGGTTCGGGCGAGTCGGCCCCATGACCGAGCTGTGGTAGGAATCACAGATGGTGAAGGCTTCGGCCAGCGCCCGGTGGAAGGGAACATCCTCCCGCTTGAAATAGCCCATCGTATAGGGACCATGGGCGCCGTCCGCCGCGCGATGCGCAGGCAGCCACTGGTCCATCCGCCCGCCATTCCACGCCTGATGCTGCACCGCCCATGCGTGGCTGGTGGACGGTAGTCGCTGCGCGTTTGTGGAAAATGTGTCGAGGTGGAAGGGAAGCGTATAGCCCCGGGGATTTTCCGCGTCAGGCTGATGGAACACATTTCTGCCGTTGGAAAAAGTGAGGGCATGGGGATCGTCGAACCCCCGCACTCCGGCCATCGTGCCGAAATAGTGATCGAACGATCGATTTTCCTGCATCAGCATTACGACATGCTTGATGTCGCGCAGCGATCCGGCGCGCCGCGGCCCCTGCGCCAGCAGCCTTTGCACATTGGGAGGCATAAGGGCCGCCGCGGCCGTGAACGCCGTGGCTTGAGCGCCGTCCCGCAACAGCCGGCGGCGAGTGAAGGAAGATTGCATCGGAGGAAGCCCTAAATCGAGTTACAGCCTCAAGACGCAGACTCTGCAATTTTCCTTCACATATTTTTATATTAAATATTGGAGTATCTTTTGTTTCATTTTTATTTCAAAAAATAGAAGTTATATTTTTACTCCTACTTTCATGAAAATATATCTCCCGATGTTATCATATGTCGATCCATCTTTTGATATTTGAAACATATTTGGGGGATATCTATTTGATATGTTATTAACACCGATAGATATATCGAAATTTTTATCAATTCTGTAATTGATGGAAGCGTCGTTATATATACAAGCTGGAAATGCATTTCTGTCATATACCTCGTCTGAGGCTGCGTTTACGTCGAATCGTCCAGCACTGATAATGCGTGTGTCGAGCGACACGCGGAGGTTTCCGACGGAATAATATGTCATCAAGGTTCCGCGGAAACGGGGGTTTTGCCAGTCGCCATCATATCGTACGTCGCCCGCCACCATTCCGGGCATGGTTTTGACCCTCTGCCGAATCAGATAGGTTCCATTGAAATCGAAACGAAACGTCCCGCGACCGAGCGGCAGCGCATAGCGGGCGCCAATATCCACGCCACGCGCCGAAAGTTGAGACACGTTAATCTGAGTAGTCCGGATCGCCGTAACGCCTCCGGTCATGGGATCGCGATTGACGGCCCGGCAGTGGATATTATCGATCGTCGGCAGATCGACGCACAGGTTCAGGACGGTCGTTTCGCCATATTGGGTGATCACATCGCGGATATTGATGTCCCAATAGTCGATCGTCGCCTCAAACCCGCGCAGGGCGTTTGGTCGCAGCACCAGCCCCAAGGTCAGGCTCTGGGAAGTTTCGGGCTTCAGGTTGGGATTGCCGCTGGTCGAAATAAGTGGCCCCACCTTAACGTCACCCAGCGGGGTGACGACCCCGAGGGAGCGGCAATTGGCGGAGCGGGTGGCGCTTTGATAATAATCCCCCGCCTCGCACGGGTCGGTGATCGATCCTGCCTGACGGGTGATCGTAGGTTCATACAGTTCGCCGAAATTGGGCGCACGCATACTGCGCGACCGGACGCCGCGAAACATCAGCCCGGAAACAGGCGACCAGGTGCCGCCGAGTTTCCAGGTGTGGGTTTCACCCACCGTGCTGTAGCTGGAATACCGATAGGCGCCTTCTAACGTCAGGCTGCCCGCGAACGGAAGATCGGCGAATACAGGCACGACTAGTTCGCCATAAAGTTCGTCAACGACGAACGCTACGTCCAGATCGGGATGCACCGTATAACCGGACCCACCATAGGTTAATTCAGTCCGGGCAAGCGGATCATCCATTGTGCGCAGCGTTTCCCGGCGATGCTCGGCACCGATCGCCAGCGACGCCTCGCCATGTAGCGGCGAAAGAAATTTACCCACGATGCTGGCGCCGATGATATGCTGAGTATTGACCCGCCGTTCTTTACGCGTGGCCAGCACATAGGCCTTCAACGCTTCGCTTGGTGGTATTAGGCTGAATATGTCGAGGGGTAGGCAACCATCCGCCCGCGCGACCGGGTTCCGGCATATGGGTCGGCCGGTCACCGGATCCGCGATGACATCGCGGGCCGCCACCCAATGCGACGAATAGGGAATATTCCGGGTGCTGACATCGTCTGTAGCGCGGCCATATTGATGGTGGGCTTGCCATTTGAGGGCGCCAGTCAGCAGACCTCCAAGCGACTGGCCAACGGTGAAATTCTCCCGGTCATGTTGTTCGCGCATGACCGGGAAGTTACCGTAGCTTCGCGAGATATTGAGCCGGGTCAGGCCATTGTCCAGCATGAACTGCCTGACCGCCGAAGGCAGGAACGGATTGTCCAGATGCGCCACCGCGCCACCTGCACCGTTGAACCATATCGGTCGACTATCGTCGCGTGGGATCGGAAAACTTGCGGTGCCCGCATAGCGGGTGCGGCCATATTCGACATGTGCGCTATAGTTGAATGAGGAGGACGGCGCATAATCAACGCGGCCGATCAGGGCAAGGGATTCAAGCCCGCCGCGCAACTGATCGCGGTCACGCAGATTCCTCCCATCGCCGCCATTGCCATAGCTGAATTCTCCCGGATACAGGGTTTGGTCATATCTCGCAACTTGGGGCACGCCGTTCTGGATCAGATAGGATTGCCCGTTAGCGTAGAAGCTGGGATCATAGGCATAATAGATCTGCCTGAAATCGGGAACAGTGACCCGGTCCGGAATGTCATCGTCAGCACCCGTATTCCGAGGATTGAAAACGCTGTTGACATAGGCTTCGTAGCGGTCCGTGAAAACGAGCGGCGCGGTCATCGTATGAGTACCGCCGATTGCAAACGACCCTTGCCCATCGGCGAAACGCCGTCCGGTCGATGCCGACACCGCATATTGCCGGGCGTCTCCTTGCTGCGAGAGACCATTCGTCATCGACAGGTTCAGCCCTTCGATCGCGCGCCTGGTGATGATGTTGACCGCGCCGGTCACGGCATCCGCGCCATAGATGGCCGTAGCGCCGCCGGTAATTATCTCGATCCGGTCGATCATGGCCGCGGGAATCATGTTGAGGTCGACCGCGGAGCTTCGCGCCGAACCGGAAACGCGGCGCATACCGTCGATCAGGGTCAGTGTACGGTTCGTGCCCAAGTTGCGAAGCGAGACGGACGAAACGCCCGCATCCCAAGTCTGGCCAAAGGCGTTGGCAAGGCCGATCCCCGGCGCGACCGGTGGGCTGCGCATCAGTGCATCATAGGCACTGACCCTCCCGAACCGCCCCGCATCCTCCATAGCGACGACGCTGACCGGCATCGCGGATCGAAGCTCCAGCCGGGCAATGCGCGTGCCAGTCACGACGATCGTTTCATTATCTACCGCGCCCGGTGCCGGCGTCACAGCGTCGAGGATTGCGACTCTGCCGTCAAAAGCACGCACGAACAATCCCGTCCCCGATAAAAGGCGGCGCAGCGCGGTTCGAATGTCGAGATTGCCGCGGATCGCATTGGTCGAACGCCCTTGCGCCGCACTGCCGGTCATGATGATCTGGATGCCCGCCTGTCGCGCGAAGAGGCGTACCGCATCTGACACAGGTATTGCCGGCACGTCGAAGGCGTGGGTCTGTGCTTGAGCGGTTGCAGGGGCGCAGAAGACCAGCGCGACCGCAGCCAGCGCTCCGCCTACCCGATAGAAGGTTCGAGCCATCGTGTGAAACGATGTAGGGGTCTGTGACTACTTTTCTATGACAATGCGATCCTTGCCATGCGTCAGACGTGCCTGTGCAACCACTGATACCGCCCGTGCAAACCGCTCCGGGTCATCCGCATCGAACAAGCCGATGATAGAGGTGCTGCCGATTGCCGGATCGGCAATGACAATTTGGGTCCTGTTAACCCGATTAAAGCGTGCGGTAGCGACCGCGATCGGGACATTGTCGAACGAGAATTGACGGATGCTGGGCGCCGGCGAACGGGTTGGCTCAGCCTGCCCCGCCTGACCCGCCAGAGTGGGTAGCTTAGCCGGGTCCAACGCCAGCGCCTCGCCAGCGTGCAGCACCACCGCCTGCGTGCGTCTGCCACGTGCCCACACGAGCACGCTGCCTTCGCTCACACGCACCTCGCCGCCTGTCGCGGAGAGCCGGTGCACGGTATAGATCGTGCCTGTCGCCTGCGCATAGACATCGCCCGACTGGACGATGAAGGGACGCCCATGGTCCTTCGCGACGTGAAAAGTCGCGTAGCCACTCTCCAACGTGATCCTGCGGCTATCCTTCTCCATTGCGGACGATATCCTGCCGCCCTCGCCCAGCAAGACGTTCGATCCGTCCGCAAGCGCAACCATCTTGGCTCCATCCATGTCGACGCCGGGCCGTATCGGATTACCAAAATATAGCAGGCCCGCCACGCAGGCCGCAATTGCCGCGCTACCGGCCACAAACCGAAGCCAATGTGATGATCGCCGCACCTCTTGAGTCGGCGCTAGCGCATTATCATTACCTGCAACCGGCGTCATGCCGCTCAGGATTACGGCAGATTCCATCGCCTGTAGAGTGGCGCAAGCGTGCAAGTAAGCGCCTTGGTGACGCCGGTCCGCGCTGAGCCATGCCTCACGCTCTTCCCGTTGCAGCGCAGTCATCTCTTCATTGGCCGAACGCGCGGCCCACAAAGCTGCCTGCTGCTGAATAGTGTCAATGGAATCGCTATTTGCCAATTGTCGTTACCTTACATTCTCTCCGCGCCTGTTTTGATCGGCTACCGCGTCCATCAGACGCCTTATGCCTCGCGCAATGTGATTTTCTACAACACTTTCGGTAACCCCCAGATGCCGCGCCGTTTCCTTTTGCGACAAGCCATGGATACGCCGTAACGCGATAATATTCCTACAAATCGGCGATAGTTCCGACAGCATAGTGTTCACTCTTGCCAATTCCTGAATCGCTTCGACTCTTCTGTCCGCTAGTGGTGCATCATCTTCGACGTCGAAACAGTCGATTTCCGTCATTGATTTCGTATTGGCGATCCGCGCGCGTCGCATACTGTCCATCACGACCGCACGAGCAGACGTAAAAAAGTAAGCGCGTCCGTTGTGGATATGCTCGACGGACTTGAGCGCCGCTATCCGGCAATAGACTTCCTGGATCACATCATCGACGTCGATGGACACCCCCCAGCGACGCACGGCCCAGCGCCGCACAGTCGGCTCATGCGGCAAGACTTCGCGAGCCACCCAGGCAGTTATGATTTCGCGCGTGTCGTGCATCATGAGGAATGATTTGCGCCTCCATCGCCGAGTCATGTCGTGGATCTATGCCTTTGGCTGTAGTGGCAGCATTGTGTAATTTACGTGACACTTGGAGGCAATTTAGCCGTATTTTCATAGCAGCGCCTCCGAACCGTGCGGGCCCACAGCGTCGCGGACGGTATAGCCAAAACCACGCTTGCAATTCTCTCATTGTTCGCTTGATCATCTTGTCGGTCTCCCGTTGCGAGTTCTAAGAGGGCGCGGAAAACGGCTTCCGTTTTTGAGCGATCAATGATTCAATTCTGCCAGTGTGATTGCTGCTTGAGGTCGCGATGCGGGGTTAAGATGAACGGTTGGAAGGGCTTTTTTCGTACGTGAGTTGCGAGGCTCGGGTGCCAGACGGGCTCCGCTACGGCCGATCCGGGTGATCGTGGACGAGGCACTTGAGGTACTGTTTCCGGAATTTGCAAAGTTGTATTCGCAGATCGGCCGCCCTTCGATCCCGCCAGAGAAGCTGTTACAGGCTTTGCTGGTTCAGGCGTTCTAATCGGTGCGTTCCGGGCGGCAGTTGATGGAGCAGCTGGACTACAACCTGATGTTCCGCTGGTTTGCAGGCCTTTCGATGGATGCGCCGATCTGGGATGTGACGGTGTTCACCAAGAACCGTGACCGTTTGCTTGAGGGCGATATGGCCGCCAAGTTCATGGCGGCGGCCCTGGGGCAATCTCGGGTCAAGGCGCTGCTGTCCCAGGATCACTTCTCGGTAGACGGCACACTGATCGAAGCCTGGGCTAGTATGAAGAGCTTCAAGCCGAGGGCTGACGTCCCAGACGATGGCCCAGATGGTGGCTCTGGTGATGGCGCGGGGCCGGCATCTGTCTTGGCTTCTGGCAAAACGTCAAAGCCCAAGGGTCGGAATTCCAAACGCGATTCCCATGGCGAGAAGCGCAGCAACGATACCCATGCTTCAAGCACCGACCCTGATGCCAGGCTGTTCAAGAAGGCTCGGGGTCAAGCGGCCAAGCTGTGCCACATCGGGCATATGCTGATGGAAAACCGCCATGGATTAATCATCGATACGATGCTCACCCATGCCACCGGCACTGCCGAGCATGAGGCGGCACTCGTCATGCTGGAGCGCATGGATGGGCGCCACCGGATCACACTGGCAGCAGACAAGACTTACGACGTGGCAGACTTCATCGCCAAGCTGCGAGCACTGGGTGTCACACCTCATGTGGCACAGAACACCACCAATCGCCGATCAGCCATCGACGGACGAACAACCCGGCATCCGGGTTACGCGGTCAGCCAGTGCATTCGCAAACGCATCGAAGAAGGCTTTGGCTGGATGAAAACCTACGGCGGCATGCGCAAAACCCGTCACGTGGGCAATCCGCGGGTAGCTTGGGCCTTCACGCTTACCGCGGCCGCCTGCAACCTGGTTCGGCTCCCCAAGCTCTTGGCGGCGGCGTTATCTTACCCGGAATCCGTCCAGAAATGCCTCAATCCGCCAAAAATGACACGAAACGAAGCCAAATCATCTCCCAAACGCTCAACATCCCGGAAATCAGCCACGAAGGCGGACTGTAGACAGCCTATTTCCGCAGCCTGTTAAGCCTTGGCCTGCAGATTCCGGTTTTCCACGCGATCAACTGAGATTGGCTTGATCAGGGCTGAAACCAGTTCGTTCGTCGCTGTGTCTTGATCCCACGCATAGACTGACAGTGCCATCGGAGGAATCGGCTCGAACTGCCGACAGATTTGAACTTTGGCAGCATCGATCGTGGCGAGCGGAAGAACCGAAACGCCAAGTCCAGCTTCCACGGCCCGCAGAACACTCATCAGACTGTTGCCAGTGAAAGCCAGATACCAGCGTGACTTTGCGACCTCTATCATTTCAATCATCTGATCACGATACAGCCCGCCAGGCGGGAAGGTCACCATCGGTATCGGATCTGTCCACGGCTGTGTCCGGCCGGCAGCTTCGACCCATGCAAGGGGTTCGCGAAAACTGGCCCGTGCGTCAGATTGGGCCTGAGGTTCCTTGACCAGCGCTATGTCCAGCTCTCCTTCCCGGAACCGGTGGGCGAGATCACGGCTAAGCCCAGTCGTCACGTCCAGCCGGATTTCAGGATGGCTTGTCGTGAACTGGGCAAAGGCATGGCAGATCGCGGACGTCATAAGATCGTCGGGCAATCCGACCCTCAGAGATCTGCTACCGGACGGGTCAGTGAGCAACGCTGCGGCCTCGTTCTGCAGGGCAAGGATGCGTCTTGCATAGCCAATCAGACGTTCGCCGGCAGGCGTAAGCGTGACCGGCCGGGCGCTTCGGTCAAACAGGGAGAAACGGACTGCATTCTCCAATCGGCTGATCTGCTGGCTCAGTGTGGACTGGGTCGAATTGAGGCGGTGGGCGGCAGCCGTGAAACTGCCGGCATCGACGATCTCGACAAATGCTTGGAGAAGTCTCGGATCAAACATGAGACTATCGTAAACGTGAATGTATTTCATTCAATCATTTCATTCGGATATGAAATGCGAGCGGGCTAGAAAGCCGATCTTACCCACACCGGCCCATTCCGACATTCAGGATCAATCCAATGAAGATGCTAAGTTCGCTTTTCCTAATTTCGTCAGGCCTTGTCGCGGTCCCCGTAACGGCTGCAGAAATATCCACGCACGTGCTCGACCTTGCGAACGGAGTAGGCGGAGCGGACGTACCGGTAACGCTTTCGCAGCGCGATGCCGCAGGAAAATGGATCGTTGTGGGAGCAGCGCGTACCGATGCCAAGGGCCGAGTGCGCGGCTTTGGGCCGGGTGGCGACTTCGCGCCGGGAACCTACCGGTTGCACTTCGACATGGCAGCCTATCCCGATTCCAAGGCTAAGCCGTTCTTTCCAGAGATTACTGTGACGTTCAATGTGACTGACAGGAACGGTCACTATCATGTGCCCGTCGTTGTCAGCCCCTACGGTTATTCTTCCTACCGCGGAAATTGATCATGGTCAGTGCATTTTCCACTCTTTCAGCGTTCGCGCTCCTTGCCCTGTCGCCGGGGCCGACCGAGACGCAATCAGTATCACTGAACCTCGCCAATTTTCTGGCCCAAGCCGCTCTTGCTTCATGCAACGCCACGAACAGGGACGCGGCCGTGGCGATTGTCGATCGCGGCGGCAATCTGATCGCGCTCCAGCGAGCCGACCGTGTCGGGCCGCACAATACCCGTGCGGCCGAGCGCAAGGCATACACGGCACTTTCAACCAAGACCAGCACATCGGCACTTGCCGAGCGTGCGGCCAGAGACCCGGCATCGCGCAACCTCACTAACGTGCCCGAACTTCTGCTTCTGGGCGGAGGCTTGCCGATCGTCCACGACGGTGAGGTTATTGGCGGGATCGGGGTCGCAGGATCTGGTGGTGCGGAAAGCGACCAGCAATGCGCGAGCGCAGCGCTGAAAAACTCGCCCGTTCGGCCCTGAACCTGCCATGCCAATGGCTCGAGCCCGATTGATCGACTGGTTCTGGTCGCGCCCTTATTTGCTTCTGACATTCACAGCACTGTTTTGGGCAGGGAATTCAGTGGTCGCGCGCGCCGCACGCGACATGGTGCCGCCCGTGGCGCTGGCCTTTTGGCGCTGGGCGCTTGCCTTGTTATTACTTCTGCCTTTCGCCTGGCCGCACTTGCAGCGAGATTGGCGCGTCCTGCGAGTGAACTTGAGATGGGTGTTGACGCTCGGGACACTCGGCATCGGCACATTCAACACCCTGCTGTACTCCGGTCTTCAGAAGACCACGGCGGTCAATGGCCTGTTACTCCAGTCGCTGCAGCCAGCGTTGATCCTCGTGCTCGGCGCGCTGGCTTTCAAAGAGGTTGTTCTGATGCAGCAAGTCATCGGAATATGCCTGTCGATTGCGGGGGCCTTAGTGATCGTGCTTCACGGCGACCTGTCTTCGCTTATCGGGTTGAAATTCAATGCAGGCGATCTGGTGATCTGCGTGGCGGTGCTCGTCTGGTCGTTTTATTCAACACTGCTGCGCAAACGTCCGATCGTGCATCCACTCAGCTTTCTGGCAGCAACCTTCATGGTAGGAACTGCAGTAATCTTGCCATTTTATCTAGCCGAGACTGCCAATGGTCAGCTGATCGAAAATCGGTTCGAAAGCTGGCTGGCAATTGGATATGTCTGCTTGTTTCCCTCATTGATTGCCTATCTGTTCTTCAATCGTGGGGTTGAGTTGCTCGGGTCGGCGGCAGCCGCGCTCTATCTCAACGTTATGCCTGTCATCGGATCCGTCCTTGCCATTGCTATCCTCTCCGAGCCCTTCGGCTGGTTCCACCTTGCCGGCATGGTCCTGATCGGCGCTGGGATTGCCAGCGCAACCACAGTTCGCGTCACCCAATCCCGCGGCCCATCCAGTTCGCCCCGCGACCATAGCTTGCCAGTTTGATTTCGATTGCGGGTGTGGTGTCGAGCCCGGCAAAGCCCATCGCCTGCCAGAAGCTTGCAGCACCCTCTACGGCGACGAGCTCGGCCGAGGTCAGGCCATCGCTTATAGCCAAATCAAACGCACAACCGACTAGCCTTTGTCCGACTCCGTGACCTCTGCAGGCTGGCGCAACTGCCAGATCATGAATGTACAGAATTTCAGCTGGCTCGGTTTCAATGAGCGGTGTGCCGAGTTGCGGCGGTGAATTTCGCGGCCACCCGTGAGCCAGCAAATAGCCTGCCACCTGTCCGCCAACGCTTGCAACAAGACAGTAGGAACTTGGGAGGTCAATATGGCTGGCGAATGACACTTCGTCTTCCACCAGAAATGCAGGGTAGATCTGTGACTGCATGATCAGAGCTGCAGCAAGGTCGCTTCGCGCAAAACGACGGATCGACACTGAGGGCGTGCTCATTTGCATACTGTTTGACAGAACTCCGAAACCTTTGTGAATTAAGCAAGGCTATCCTGGGACATAGAGGAAGTCGCAGCTGCGCTATCCGATCGCGCCCTTCATATGATACGTCGCCCTTTGCAAGGCACCGCCAACTCCTGGCGCTGGAAGAAGCATACCATAAACCAGGAGGCTTCATGGGTAGCAGTATGTGCCTGTATTCTGTGCAACTTTTTCGAAATGGCCGAGATTGAATACAGAGAGGCATCACTATGACCGGCAGAAATGTCACCCGAGACGAAAGCGTACGATCCGCGACGCCCATCACCATCGCGACAGGGTTTGCATATCCAGAAAGTCCCCGATGGCATCGGGGGCAGTTGTGGCTTGCCGACCAGCACACGGGCTTAGTCCACGCTCTGGGGGCTGACGGCACTAGCGTGCTGAACATTGCGGTCCCCGGCGGACCTTCTGGCATGGGTTGGCTACCCGATGGGGACCTTTTGGTCGTATCGATGAATGAGCGCTGCGTTTACAGATGGCGATCAGAAGTCAGGCTGGCGGTCCATGCTGAATTGGGCCATCTTCATCTGGGCCAAAGTAATGATATGGTCGTCAGTCATAATGGGCGAGCCTATGTTGGAAATGTAGGATTCGACTATTTCAAGGGTGATTTGCCCCAGCCCACTAACTTGGTGGCTATAGAAGTTGGCGGTGCGGCTCGAATCGTGGCTGATGATCTGCTTTGCCCTAACGGCATGGTTATCAGTCCCGATGGACGAACTCTGATTGTTGCAGAGACTTTTGGATTTCGCCTTACGGCGTTTGATATCGCGCCAGATGGCAGTCTTTCCAACCGCCGGGTATTTGCGGATCTGGCCGGTCGCTCACCCGATGGAATTTGCATGGACGCCGAAGGCTGCGTCTGGGCAGCAATCGCGCTCGACAGATGCGTGATCCGTGTCAGGGAAGGCGGAGAGATTGCTGACCGGGTCGTCACAATCGGCGCCAATCCCTATGCGTGCGTGCTCGGCGGTCGCGATCGGCGCGAATTACACATTTGCTGCGCGCCAGATCATAATTCCGAATTGACCACCTCGCTGCTGGCGGGCCGCGTTGACACATTAAGAGTCAGCGTTCCCGGTGCAGGCAATCCCTAAAAAGCCACCCTCAAGTTTGTGCGATGCATTGGTGTGCAGTTCGCCAATCGCCTTGAAAGCAGCACGCGTCGACTCATCGACAGTTGCATTTGACCTTTTTGCCGTCGTCAGGCAAAACTCTTTATATGCAGTCGCATACGCGCACTTTCCGCTACGCTGGTCTTGGAGGTCAGCTTCTCGTGGGCAATTAGCCCCGAGTACTGGCGCTGCGCGCGCCGGGCTCGGGGCAAGATGGAATAGCAAGTGCTGAACAAGCACTCCTGATTCGTCCGCTCATCGGAAAGAATTAACATGATTGCTGATGCACCCGCGTCACTGCGGCCCGCCATCATTTTGGCTGACAAAGAAGCCGATACCTTACTTGAACTTGCCATAGCGCTGAGTGACCGTTGTCCCGACCTTTGCCGTATGCTGGCAGACGAGGTGGATCGCGCAAAGATCGTGGCAAAAAGTGATCTGCCGTCAAACGTCACCACCATTGGCTCGATCGTCCGCTTTCACGATGAGGGCAGTGGCGCAGTTCGAACCGTTGAAATCGTCTACCCGAGTCAGGCGGACATCGCCCTGGACCGTGTTTCAGTCATGTCCCCGATTGGCGCAGGGTTGATCGGACTTAGCGAGGGGCAGTCAATCTCCTGGCCAGATTTGCAAGGGCGATACCGAAGGCTCTCCATTCAACGGGTCACAAATCCGAGCAAGTCCGATGAACGATGATCTCACCGATCAGCCGGACCAGTTGCAGCTTATGCTGCATCTGCAAATCGATAAGCGAAGGGCCCCTGGAAAAGTCGATCTTGCCAAATTAATCTGCGACTTTCCAGAAATCATTGAGGGCATGAGGCTCTCGGGCGACAGCGGATATTGGCTGCGCGTTTCCATCAATCAGCTCAGCCAGTATGAAGGTCTGCGCGATCGATTGATTGAAATACTGCCCGAGGTACGACGGATTACCGCTTCCGTGGTGTTGGATTGGCAAGTGCCTGCGAATGCTCAGGTATCCCTCCCTTGTTCAGGGCACGCAGGCTAGCCCTGAGACTGCGATACGTGGTTGTGCTTTTCAATCACCATGGACAGAAAATTTCCAACAACTCGGTACCTAAGACCGTCGGTTGTGAGACTCGATCGGATTTTAGGGCACGACTGCATAGAACAGAAATGCCACGAAAATGCTGAGGTGCACTATGCCTTGAAGTACGGTCGTTCGCCCGGTCCCAAGCGTAATTACTGACACGAGCAGCGTCAGCCCGAGCAAGATGCTCTCCTTTGGCCCCAATCCCAGCTGCAGCGGTTGGTCAAGCAGGATCGACACAGCTGCCACCGCAGGAACAGTTAACCCGATGCTTGCTAGCGCCGAGCCAAGCGCCAAGTTCATGCTCGTCTGCAATCGGTCCAGCTGGGCTGCGCGGTAAGCAGCGAGGCCTTCGGGCATAAGTACAAGCGCCGCGATAATGATACCGACCAATGCCTTGGGGGCGCCTACCTGCAGCACTAGCCCCTCCAAGGTCGGCGAAAGCGCTTTGGCGAGGCCGATCACCGCCGCCAGGGAAACGATAAGTAGCCCCAGGCTCACCAAAGTCGCACGATTTGATGGCGGGGGAACATGGGCTTCCTCGTTGCCAATCTCGGGTGGTAGGAAGTAGTCCCGATGACGGATCGTCTGCACGAAGACAAACGCTCCGTAGAGCACAAGTGACAAGATTGCCGAGAACACGAGTTGCGGGGCGTTAAGCGTTGATCCAGGCGAGCTCACCGTGACGTTGGGGACGATGAGGGTTAGTACAGTCAACGGAACTAAGACCGCCAATGCCGTCAGCGCGCCTTGGAACTGGAACCCTTGCACATAGTGACGAACGCCCCCTGCAAGCAGGCAAATACCGACGATACCACAGCATGTAATTACGACAGCTGCGAAAACCGTATCACGGGCAAGCCCTGCCTTGTCAGCGCCGCCTTCCAGCATGATCGAGACGATCAGCGCCACTTCTATAACCGTGACAGCGACCGCGAGCACCAGCGTACCGAACGGCTCACCGACCCGGTGCGCGACAACCTCGGCGTGATAGACGGCGGCGAACACTACACCGATCACGATCACGATCACGACCACAGCAGCAGCCGCCTCGCCGCTCAGCATACCAGCAAGAGTCGCCACAAGCGCGATGATACCGACCATTGGCCAAGCCCAGGACCACAAAGGGGCAAGTTCGTTCGATATTCCTGGCACGTGAGTCTCCTATTGACCGCGGATCGATGACCCGCGCTCAAGTTTTTAGGTAACGCTTGCATCCCATAGAAATATGCAAGCCAAAACGAGCGCCGCGACGATGATCGTGACAATGACGTAGTCCCTCGAACTCAATCCCAGCTTGTCCGCATGATCGGCGCGGAAGTGCTCAACTTTGTACGACAGCTTTTCATCTGTAATGAGAAAGCCCACCTCCACAATCAGGCCTTCTTTTAAAAAGCGGGTAATTTCGGCGATGTCATTGGCATCGACATCTGGATATCTTTGCAGCAATGAAGCAATGCGCACACGCTGGTTTTGGCCGTCGAGCCTGTGCTCGGCGGGTCTTGATATGTCCATTTTGCTTAATCCTCACGACTGAGGGGACCGCGTGTAACTCGGCGGTCGACACCTCAAAAAAACGGTTGCGAGGGGATCAGGCGTACGGCGGGCTCCGCGCCGCAAAGGGAGAGCTCGCCGGGTGGAAGGAGCCGGCGGGCGTTACCAACCAATAAGTGGAGCGTGATTGCGCGGCTTGCGCCGCACGTAGTGCAAATTCAACGGGGGCCTTGGGATTGGTTGCGATGGACCGATCAGAGTTAGGATCATCCCGAACCCGAAGCAGCGTTTCCTTATCCGAAGTAGCAAATTGCACTGAAGTGAGTGAGACCTCAACCGTCCACGGGCTGAATGCGGCACCACTGTAGCGTTGGGTTTGCTGAGCTGGCGGAGCGAGTGCGTGCATTAGAATGGACAGGAGCAGGAGCCAACCGGCCATTAGTTCAGTCCAAGCTTGATTTTCTCGCAATGGCTTAGAGCTCTTCATCACGCTAATGTAGCACGCAGGGGTGCGATTGGAACCCTTGACGGCAAGGCGGTGACCTTCTGCCTTTGACTGGTTAGGCTGCTCGTCTATCCGGCCGGCCTTTGCTTTGACGCCGCCATGTTGTCATGACGGCGTCAAAATTAGTTGAGTTGCAATTTCCCGGCAAAGCCAGATCGCGTGCTTTCAGTTCTAAATCCGATCCTCGTTCGCTGACTTTCAATGCAATACAGCGGACTGGTCAGGTTTTTCACCCGACGGGCGATGCTGGTTCAAAAACCTTGAGTTCACTTTGCAGATACGAGCGATCGTTCGCGGCCGCCTTTGCAAGATAAGCATCCTTGCTTGCCTCATACTTGGCTTCTTCGCGAGCGAGGGCCTTTTTGTTGGCACTACACCGTAAGCGCGAAATTCCGCGCACCTGTTCGGTTGAGTGACGCGGTGTGAAGGATGTGTCCACCAAGGAAGAGGTGGACACATGGAGATGGCACCGATGG
>NZ_NCII01000076.1 GCF_002256775.1 Novosphingobium sp. 17-62-19
TGGACACGGTCGCTGATACTGTTGAAAGACCACCGTGACTGCAAGCCTTTCGCCACCACACTGGACACAGTTTACATGGACAGTTGTGGTATCGCTATTTACATAATACTTATTATCAGACTTGCAATTGATAGCGGGCGGGAGCTTAGTTGCTCCACCTATCGAAGGACCGGATGAACACGATGGCGATCGGCGTAACCACCCCCAATCTTGAACGTCTGCTCGGCATAATGGCGCGCTTGCGTGATCCGCAGCACGGCTGCGAATGGGATTGCGCGCAGACTTTTTCGACCATTGCACCTTACACGATTGAGGAAGTTTACGAAGTCGATGATGCGATCGCTCGGGACGACATGCCAGCGTTGAAGGAAGAACTTGGCGACCTTCTGCTCCAGGTGGTGTTTCATGCAAGGATGGCTGAGGAACTCGGCCTCTTCTCTTTTGACCACGTGGCAGCAGCAATTTCGGACAAGATGGAAGCGCGCCATCCGCATGTGTTCGGTAACGAAAGCGATGAAGGCCAATCGCGGGAGGATCGCTGGGAAAGCGCCAAAGCGGCCGAACGCGAAGCTAAGGGAGCACAAAGCGCATTGGATGGCGTTGCTCGTTCATTGCCTGGGTTGATGCGTGCTGAGAAGCTGCAAACGCGTGCAGCCCGGCAAGGCTTCGACTGGCCGGATGCAGATGGCGCTGCAGCAAAGGTTTTTGAAGAAATTGATGAACTTCGCGAAGCTTCTTCAGAAGATGAGCGCATGGAAGAAGCGGGCGATTTGCTGTTCGCGGTGGTGAACCTGGTCCGCAAGAGTGGCGTTGCGCCCGAAGACGCACTTCGGGCGGCGAATGCCAAGTTCGAGCGGCGCTTCCGCGGCATGGAAGCGCGCGCGCAGGGTCAGTTTGCCATGCTTTCGTTAGATCAACAGGAAGCGCTGTGGCAGGAGGTCAAGCAGTCAGAGCGGTAAATCGGCCCAATTCGCGCTGCGTAAGACGAACCTTTATGCGCATCGCGGGTTCACTTTCGGCACCATCAATCTGATTTTCTTCAAGAATGTCACCATGCGCATGGAGCCAAGCCAGACGTTGTCCATCTGACAGCGGCACGGTGAACTCAAGCGTTTGCGCTCCACCGGTTAACATCTTGCCAAGTTGGTCGAGCAAGACATCAATGCCCTCACCCGTCAGCGCCGAGATGGGAACCACCGGAACGTCGGTAATCTTGGCTGCGATGAGATCGTGCCGCATAGCCTGTTCATCGGCGGTCAGCATGTCCCACTTGTTCCATGCCTCGATTACCGGGACAGTGGGCTCGCCCTCCCCGTTGACGCCGAGATCCGCTAAAATCTGTTCAACTTCGGTCTTCTGGTCCGCCGAGGCCGGATTGGCGACGTCGCGGACGTGGACGATCAGATCGGCTGCAGTCACTTCTTCCAGCGTGGCACGAAACGCCGCGACGAGTTGGGTGGGCAGATCGGAGATGAAGCCGACGGTATCGGACAGGATCGCCTTATCCACGCCGGGAAGCCGGATCGCACGCATGGTGGGATCGAGCGTGGCGAAGAGTAGGTCTTCGGCCATCACATCGGCGCCGGTCAGGCGATTGAAGAGCGTCGACTTTCCGGCGTTGGTGTAGCCGACCAGAGCGATTATCGGCCACGGCGCACGCTGGCGGCGTTCACGGTGGAGGCCGCGTGTGCGGCGCACTTGTTCGAGTTCCTTGCGCAGCCGGGACATGCGGCCACGTATCTGGCGGCGGTCCGCCTCGATCTGGGTTTCGCCAGGGCCGCCGAGAAAGCCGAAGCCCCCGCGCTGCCGCTCAAGGTGGGTCCATGAGCGTACAAGGCGGCCAGCTTGGTAATCAAGATGCGCGAGTTCGACTTGCAGGCGACCTTCAGCCGTCGCTGCGCGTTCGCCGAAGATTTCAAGGATCAGGCCCGTGCGGTCGATGACCTTGCGCTTGAGTTTGTCCTCAAGATTGCGCTGCTGGATCGCCGAGAGTGCGCCATCAACAATCACCAGTTCGGCATCCGACTGGTTGCAAGCTACCGCGATTCGCTCGACCTGACCTTCGCCGAACAGTGTGGCCGGGCGAACGGCGCGGATGGGCAGGATGAACGCGTCTACAACCTCGATGCCGATGGCATGGGCAAGGCCCTGCCCTTCATCAAGCCGAGCTTCTGCATCTACCCCAAGACCCCCTCCCCGCTGTTTGATATCGGGGAGGACGACGACGGCGCGAGCACCACGGGTGACTTCACCGGCTATGTCGCCGGTATTATTGCCAAATTCAAAAGTACTCAGGAATCCTCACCATCCCAGTCGCCGGTGAGATCAACGTGGCCGGCAGGCTGAATTGTAGAAACAGCGTGCTTGTAGGCGAGTTGGACATAGCCCTCTCGCTCAAGCAGCATACAGAAAAGATCATAGGACGCGACACGGCCCTGCAGCATCACACCATTGACCAGAAACATCGTGACCTGCACGGCAGCATCACGCACGCTGGACAGGAACACTTCCTGCAACAGTCGGGCCTTCTTGCCATTTTCTTCACCGCCGGACTGGAAGTGTGCAACCGACAATTGCTGTGCGGGCATGATCGTGGAGATCGCGTGCTTGTAAACCAGTTGTGATTGGCCATCGCGGCGCAGCAGGATCGAGAAGTTATCGAACCACGTGACGATGCCCTGAAGCTTGACGCCCTTCACGAGGAACATCGTGACTGGAATCTTGTTTTTGCGCAAGTGGTTGAGGAACAGGTCCTGAAGGTTCTGCCCCTTCCCGCCGGTTGGGCCGGTTACAGGCGCGGCAGCTTCTGCAACGGGAGCAGGTTCGGCCTTTGCTCGCGGACGTGCGGTTAACGTTTTGCCGGTCATTTCACGTGACTCCATTTTCTATTGGCTCAGCCCGTTGGTGGGCCTTCGCGATCTGGCCTTAGTGCAAAAGCATTCTGGCCGGGTTAGTTGACGAGTTTATGTCCCTGCGGCTCTCCCGTAAACATGGGAAATTGCAACAAGTTCCGCCTTAATGCGTATTCACGAAGCGAAATGCAAGACCAAGGCTGCCGTCAGTCTTCATCGTCGTCATCCCGTCGTTCAGCCATACCCAAGAGCTTGAGTTTACGGTGGAGTGCCGAACGCTCCATGCCAATGAAGCTGGCGGTCTTGGAGATATTGCCCGAAAACCGGCGAATTTGGACCTTAAGGTACTCGCGCTCAAAGTTCTCACGCGCCTCACGCAGGGGCACGCCCATCAATGTGGAGCCGCCCGAATCACCGCCTATGGGGGTGGCCACGATTTCCGAAGGCAACAAATCGGAATCGATGCGTGCAAGCCGATCCCGTGGCGCAAGAATCACGGTGCGCTCCACGACATTGCGAAGCTGGCGCACGTTCCCGGGCCAATCATAGCTCTGCATTGCCGCCATTGCCTCAGGCGAAACAGCCGGCGGTGTAACGCCCTGTTCGTTGGCACAACGGGCAAAGAAGTGGTCGACAAGCGCCGGGATGTCATCCCTACGTTCAATCAGGGAGGGAATGGCAACGGGTACGACGTTGAGCCGGTAGTAAAGGTCTTCGCGAAAGCGGCGTTCGGCGATTTCCTTTTCGAGGGGACGGGATGAGGAGGAGACGACCCGCACATCGACGCGCAACTGGCGGTGCCCGCCGACACGGACGAAGGACTGCTCCGTTAGAACCCGGAGAATTCGGGCCTGGCTGGACGGTGGCATGTCCGAGACCTCGTCAAGGAAGAGCGTGCCTCCATCGGCCATTTCGAGCAGCCCTGCCCTCACCAGCTTGCCGTCCACTTCCTCGCCGAACAGTTCCTGTTCAAAGCGTTCAGGCGTGATGCGCGCGGAATTGACTGTGACGAATGCGTTCTGCGCGCGGGGGCTCCACGAATGAAGCAGGCGCGCTGCGACCTCTTTGCCCGATCCGGCAGGGCCGGTGATGAGCAGACGACTACCGGTGTTTGCCACGCGCTTGAGCGTTGCGCGTACTTGATTGATCGCAGAACTGTTGCCGGTAAATTCCTCTGCCATGGCAAAACCTTGGCGAAGGCGTTGGTTTTCGCGGCGCAGCCGCTCAGTTTCCGTGGCGCGTTCAACCAGCAGAAGCAGGCGTTCGGCTTCGAACGGTTTTTCGAGGAAATCCATTGCGCCGCGCCCGATGGCAGAGACGGCGGTGTCGATGTTTCCGTGGCCCGAGAAGATGATAACCGGCAGCTCAGGCTCACGCCGTTTGATCTCGTCAAGCACTTCGAGGCCGTCCATCGGGCTTCCGTGGAGCCAGACGTCGAGCAAGACGAGGCTGGGACGGCGTTCGTCTATCGCCGCAAGGGCCGATGTGCTGTCTGCAGCAAGGCGGCAGCCGTAGCCTTCGTCGGAGAGAACGCCAGCGACGAGTTCGCGGATGTCGCGTTCGTCGTCCACGATGAGGATATCGAGTGCCATGTTGGGGTCCTGTCAGTCCTGTTCAGCGTGTGCAGGTGAGGTAGTGAGGGGATCGCGTGCAAACCGCATGGTGACGCGGGTGCCGCCACCCGGTTCTGGCGTGAAGGCCATCTCGCCGCCGTGTTCTTCGACGATCTTGTGAACGATGGCGAGGCCGAGGCCGGTGCCCTTTTCACGCGTGGTCATGTAGGGTTCAAGAATGCGGTCCCGCTCGGCTGGAAGGCCGATGCCATTGTCGGTGACGCTGACGGTAACAGTCTGGTGATCGCCTGCGAGGGTGACAGCGATGCGTCCACGATAATCCACATCTGCTAGCTTGGCGCGCATTTCGATTGCTTCAACCGCATTTTTGAGAACGTTGGTCATGACCTGGCCGAACTGGTGGCGATCACATTGCACAGGCATAGAAGGTTCATTGCAAGCGAAGCTGAAATCAACGTTGGCGTGGGCCACTTCTTGCAGGAACAACGACTGGCGCACGAGGTCACTGGCATCCTCGGCCCGGAATACCGGCTTGGGCAGGCGAGCGAACGAGGAGAATTCATCGACCATTTTGCGCAAGTCGCCCACCTGCCGGATGATCGTGTTCGTCAGTTCTTCGAACAGTTCTGGGTCATTCTCGATTTGACGTCCGTAGCGGCGCTTCAAACGTTCGGTAGCGAGTTGGATCGGCGTGAGCGGATTCTTGATTTCGTGTGCGATGCGGCGGGCAACGTCTGACCATGCAGCACGGCGTTGATCGAGCAATTGGCGGGTGATGTCTTCAAACGTGATGACGTGCCCATTGCTGTCCTCGGCCACGCGCACCGCCAGCGTGCGAAGGTCACCGTCAAGCGGGTGCTGAATGACGTTGTTGGGCTGGCCCGAAGCGACGAGTTGAGAAAAAACGGGCGAGAGTTCGTCCAGTGGACGGCCAATCGGGCTTGGTGCATCGGAGGGCACAAGAACGCGCTGGGCCGAGGAATTGATCAGTTGCACTGCCCCGTCGCGCCCGATCGAGATGATTCCGGCGGTGATGGATTCGAGCACGGCCTCAATAAAGGCGCGGCGCACCTCAAGCTGGGCATTGGCAGTAACCAGCGCTTGCGTCTGGCCTTCCAACTGTTGCGTCATGCGGTTGAACGCGCGTGCAAGCAGGCCGACTTCATCGGTACCGCTGCTTTGTGCAACGCGCATGGCGAAGTTGCCGCTGCCTATGGTGCGAGCGGCTGAAACGAGTTCGGCCAAAGGAGCAACTTGCCGGTCAGCAAAGCGCAGTGCAGCCCAGACGGCGACGGCGACCAGTGCAAGACTGACCGCGAAAAGCAGGACATTGAAGCGCAGTTGCAGCGCCCGGGCGCGCGTTGTCAGCATGTCGTAGGATTTAAGAACGGTCTGCGCACGTTCCCACTGTTCAAGCGCGAGCGCGTTCGAGGTTCTGGCGGCGTAAAGATAGATGCCGCGCTGCTTGTCTACCGGGGTGATCGCCTCGATCCGTTCGGCAGAAGCATTTACTACGACCATTTCGCCTGAATCCAGGCGCTTCAGATCCTGATTGGTGACGCGTTGCTGGCGTTCACTCTTTTCAGGGTCGACGATGGCAGCCGTGCGCAACGAGCCATCGGGCATACGCTCAAGAATGGCTGACTCGTTCATCTTGCGGCCGAGCACCTGATAGGAATAGCCCTCAGCGAATTCGGTAGACGTAATCGGAGCCTGATTGAGATAGTCGCGAATGTCGCCTGCCATGGCGATCGTTTCGTTGCCAACATCGCGCAGCTTATCTTCGTAATAACCACGCGCGAGTTGGTTCGCGTTTTCCAGCATACCGCGCGAATTGTCGGAGAACCAAAACTCCACGCCCGACTGGAACAGCAGCGATGCGAAAACAACGACCAGCAGCGTCGGGATCGCCGCGATCAGCGAGAACAGCCAGACGAGGCGAACGTGGAGGCGTCCGCTTGACCCTAGGAGGCTTTTGGTAGCGCGCCGAATTGCGAGACGGCGACCGCCGAGCACGAGCAATGCCATGGCTGGAACAAGTGTGCCGATGAGCAGGCTCGACGTCAGACGTGAGGGCAATATCTGGCCGTCAGAGCTGGCGCCCGTCAACGTCAGCCAGCTGACGGATAGCATCAGGGCTAGTATGGTCGTTGCGGCAACTTCAAGCAGGAAGAAGACGTTTGCGCGACGCAGGCTTAGGAGCGCGCGGCGATACCAGCGCGGCATTCGGCGGATGGAGACTTTGCCGGCCTGTTGCATCGTTGCAAGGTAACAACACCACTGTTGCATAAATGCAAGTGGAAACCGACCAACGCCCTACGGCACCGGATGAATTACAAATCCCTAGCCAAGGGCGTGGGATCAGTCTCGTCGCGCAACATCTTCCGGCGAAATTGAAAGGTCTACTAGGCGCTTTCGCAAGGTGTTCCGGTTGATGCCGAGTATTTGCGCAGCGCGGAGTTGGTTGCCTCCGGTCTGCGCGAGGACGTTGAGAAATAGTGGTCGTTCAAAAGCGGCCAGCGCAGTGTCATAGACGGTGCCGGGCGTAAGGGCGTTGTCGGCAATCCAATGATCTACCGCCGCCGCCAGATCGGACGGATCGCCTGCAGGGCCTTCGACAGATCCGTGGGTGCTGGCGCCTTCTGCCTGGGCAAGCAAGGGTTCGATCGTTGCCGCATCGACCAGTTCGTCACGGGCCAGCAAGGCGAGACGATAAATGAAGTTGCGCAGTTCCCGCACGTTGCCGCGCCAAGGCTGACGAGCGAGCAATTCCGCTCCCGCTTGGGTCAACTGACGGCGTGGCAAGCCTTCAGCGGCAGCACGAACCAAAAAATGGCGGGAAAGGGCTTCGATATCGTCGGCCCGTTCGCGCAAAGGCGGCAACTCGATCGGGACGACGGCAAGGCGATAGTATAGGTCTTCGCGAAACGTACCGGCAGCGATCATCGGCAAGAGGTCGCGATTGGTGGCGGCAACGATCCGGCAATCGAGGGTAATCTCGTCTCGCCCGCCGACCCGGCGGATCCGGCCTGATTGCAATGCCCGCAGCAGACGGGTCTGTGCCTGCATCGGCATGTCGCCAATTTCATCAAGGAACAGTGTGCCTCCACTGGCCTGCTCGAATTTGCCGATGGAGCGGGCAACTGCGCCTGTGAACGCGCCTTTTTCGTGCCCGAACAGTTCGCTTTCAATCAGTTCGCCGGGGATTGCTGCGGTGTTTACAGCGATGAAAGGGCCTGCGCGACGATTGCCAAGCTGATGGATTGCTTCTGCCACCAGTTCTTTGCCCGTGCCGGATTCACCAAGGATCAGGACCGTCAGATCGTTGCGCAGAACACGCGTAATCATGCGGTAGACCGCCTGCATCGCCGTGCTGCGCCCGACCAGTGGCAACCCTTCCGGCACGTCCTGCGGCAAATCTGGTTCCGCTGCTTCAGCCATGCCGATGGCCTGGGTGACAGTGCGAACCAGTTCTTCCAGATCGAATGGTTTGGGGAAGTATTCGAAGGCGCCGGTGTCGCTTGCGCGGACAGCCGTATCGAGTGTGTTTTGCGCTGAAAGAATGATAATTGGCAGCGACGGATGAGCCTCGCGCACCGGGCCGAGCGTTTCGATGCCATCGCCGTCGGTGAGCATGACGTCTGTCAGCAGCAAGCGATAGTCAGCCCCTGCAAGGAAGCGGTCACGACCGGCGACAGAATCGCAGCGGTCGACTTCAAACCCTTCGGCTTCGAGTGCGGCGGTGATGACAAGAGCGATCGAAGCATCGTCCTCGACCAACAGAATGCGCTTGCTCATGGCTGCACCGATCCGGCGACGGGCAGGTGAATTCGGAAATGGGTCAGGCCCTGCGTTTCGTCGCGGTCATGCGTGATGCGGCCATTCATTTCACGCACAAGCTTTTGGACCAACGCAAGGCCAAGGCCCTGCCCGTTTTTTTTGGCTGTGACAAAGGGTTCAAAGATGTGATCGCGCAGCTTGGGATCGATTCCCGGACCATTGTCTGAGACCCGCAGTTCAATCGGCAAACGCAACGGCTTCCCGCCAGGCCCGGCGTGCAGTTGGATACCGCTGGCAAAGCGGGTGCGCACCGAGATCTTGGGGGCAGCTTCGTGCTGGCACGCCTCTCGCGCATTGCTCATCAGGTTAAGCAGGACTTGCACTAGCGAATCTGGGTTGGCCATGATTGGCGGAAGCGACGGGTCGAACGCCTCCTCGATTATCGCTGCGGGATGTGCCGCCGTGAGCACGGCCTGCGCACGACGCACCGCTTCATGAAGGTTGCATTGTTGAGCAGGCTCCGCGCTGCGACGCGAGAGCGACTGCATCTGGTCTATCAGCTTTGCAATGCGATCCACTTCGGCCGTAATGAGGCCGGTCATCGCGCGGTCGCTTTCGGACAACTTGCGGTCGAGCAACTGCGCTGCGCCGCGTATGCCTGCCAGCGGGTTCTTGATTTCATGCGCGAGCACTTCCGGCGCACGCAAGGCAATGCCCTCTCCGCCCCCCGCGCCGCTGCCATCACCGGTCAACGCCTCGACGCCGACGCCTTCATGAAGCATCAGCAATTGCCAGCCCGGACAATGTGTGACCGGGCTGGTCATCACATCGAACCGACGGGGTGGCTGTCCCATGATGCGCACACGAACGCCGCGCGCGAAAAGCTGTGCCTCGCCATCGGCAAGCCGACCGAGGATCAGCGGTTCTTCGAAATCGAACAGTTCGGCGACCGATTTGCCGACGAGGCGGCGGTAGCTTTGCCCCATAAGCTGCTCGGCTGCCGGATTGACCGTCGCTACGATCAGATCCGGGTCGAGTTGCAGGAGTGCAAGCGGCAGACTGGCGACAACGCGCTTGGGTTCAGGTTTTTGCCCGGGTTCGGAACGGCGCCAGTCGGGGAGCGCGATCATGCGGCGGCGCGCTGGCCGGTGGCTTCTGCGGCGGCAAGTTGGTGCTCAATCGCACGGCCATAGAAGTCGGCGAGACTGGCCAGAACAGCCTTAGGATCGTCGATGAAGTTGACCTTGTTGCGGAAATCGGCTGAGCCGTGGAGGCCCTTGGTGTACCAGCCCATGTGCTTGCGCGCCATGTTGACGCCGGTGATTGTGCCGTAATGCTCCTGCATCGCGTGGTAGTGCTCGACGATCAGGGCGTATTGTTCTGGCAGGGTCGGATCAGCGAGACGTTCACCGGTGTTCAGCCAGTGCATGATCTGACCCAACAGCCAAGGGCGGCCATAGGAGCCGCGCCCGATCATCACGCCATCCGCACCGCTTTGCGCGATGGCCGTGGCCACGTCCTCGATCCCGCAAATGTCGCCGTTGACGATAACGGGGATGGACACCGCATCCTTCACGCTGCGCACGAAGGCCCAATCGGCAGTCCCCTTGTACAACTGGTTGCGTGTGCGGCCGTGGACGGTGATCATCTTTGCGCCCAGATCTTCGGCGATGCGTGCGAGTTCCGGCGCGTTGAGGCTGTCGTGGCACCAGCCCATGCGCATCTTGACCGTGACCGGGACATTCACTGCCTTCACCGTCGCTTCGATCAGGCGGGTGGCGAGCGGTATGTCACGCATCAGCGCCGAACCGGCGTCGCCATTGACGACTTTGCGGACCGGGCAGCCCATGTTTATATCGATGATCGCCGCGCCCTTGTCCTCCGAGAGCTTCGCGGCTTCGGCCATCTGGTCAGGCTCGCACCCGACAAGTTGCATCGAGACCGGCTCTTCGATCGGATGCCACGCAGCCTTCTGGATCGACTGGCGCGTTTCGCGGATCGCGGCGGGGCTGGCGATCATCTCGGTCACGTTCAGCCCAGAACCGAAGCGGCGTACGATGGTGCGGAACGGCAAGTCTGATACGCCGGTCATCGGTGCAAGCACGACCGGGCAATCGACGGTGACAGGACCGACCTTGATGGGCTTCAATTGGGGTGGAACGGGGACTTCGGACATGGATCGATAACTGCCTAAAAAACAGGCAGCGCTTAGTCGATTGCAGATGAAACGGCAAGGCTGTTGCTCCCGAAGGCCAAGCGCTGGTAGAGGCGCGGCGAATGAACGCTTCTCAATCTCTCGGGCAAACGCAGATCGCGGCAATTGTTGTCGCTGCGGGCAAAGGGCTGCGGACGGGCGGTGTGTTGCCCAAGCAGTTCGTGATTTGGCGAGGAAAGCCGCTGTTGCGCCACTCGGTTGAGGCGCTGCTGGAGGCAGGGATTGATCCGGTGGTGGTCGCAATCCCTGATGGCTGGGAAGCGGTTGCCGCTGACGCTCTTGCAGGCCTCTCGCCGGTGCGATTCGTGGTGGGCGGGGCGACGCGGCAGGAGTCGGTTCGAGTGGCGCTTGAAGCGTTGGAAGCAGATGCTCCAGCCAAAGTCCTGATCCACGATGCTGCACGCCCTGTACTCCCCCGCGCTGTCATTAATGGCCTGTTAGGTGCGTTGGATGGCGCGTTAGGTGCTGTTCCGGTTTTGCCTGTGGTGGACAGCATGGTGCGCGGGGCTGAAGGCGCAATTCTTCATCCAGTGACGCGCGAGGAGTTGTACCGCGTGCAGACACCGCAGGCGTTTGACTATGCCGCAATCCTTGCCGCACATCGGGCGTGGGCCAGTGCGCCGGAGGCAGGAGATGACGCACAAGTGGCGATGGCGGCGGGTCATGATGTGCTGCTGATCGATGGCGATGAAGCGTTGCGTAAGGTGACATTTGCAGCCGATCTTGAGGAGCAGGCTATGGGCGGTCAGGTCCGCACCGGAATGGGTTTCGATGTTCACCGCCTTGTGGACGGCGAGGAACTGTGGCTGTGCGGCGTAAAAATCCCCCATGACAAAGGGCTTTCGGGCCATTCTGACGCCGACGTCGCCATTCATGCGCTGGTCGATGCCCTGCTCGGCGCTATCGCAGCGGGCGACATTGGCGATCACTTTCCTCCGTCTGACCCGCAGTGGAAGGGTGCTTCTTCCGACAGGTTCCTTGCCCACGCAGCGTCATTGGTGCGCGCGGCCGGTTTCGACATCAGCAACGTCGATGTCACTGTTATCTGCGAGGCTCCCAAGATTGGGCCGCACAAGGCAGTGATGCGCGGCGCGCTTGCGCGGATTCTCGGGATTGACTTGGGCGCTGTCTCGGTCAAGGCGACAACTACCGAGCGCTTGGGGTTGACCGGGCGCGGCGAAGGAATTGCGGCACAGGCGGTGGCAACAGTACATGCCCGTTGACCTTGCAGGAGCTTGAATCACATGACGATTTCGCGATTTGCTTTGGCAGCTTCAGCTGGCCTTACGCTGTTTCAGTCGCAACTGGCGCAAGCTGCAACCACCCCTGCCTCGTGCCTTTCCGAGGCCGAAGTAACGGCGCTGGTAGGCTATGCCCTGCCTGCGGTGATTGGAGGCACGATGAAGAGCTGCAAGCCGCACCTAGCGACCAACGGTTATTTCGCCACGCGTGGGACCGAATTCCTCGGTCGCTACGCCGCGCGAAAGGAAGCCAACTGGCCGATGGCAAAAGCGGCATTTCTGAAATTGGGTTCGACCAAGGACAGTAAGATGGTCGATACCATCGCCAATATGCCGGACGAAGCGGTGCAGCCTTTCGTCGAAGGCATCGTCAGTGAGATGGTCGGTAGTGAAATCAAGCCGACCCAGTGCACCGCAATCGAGCGCGGCGTGCGGCTGCTGTCACCGCTTCCGCCGGAGAACACGGCGGAATTGGTGACGTTCGTGCTGGTGCTTTCGGACAAGCCGAAGCCGGGCAAGACATCTTCATTCCCGATTTGCAAGACGGCGGCCTGATCGCATGGAGAGCCTCCTTCCCCCGGAAATCGGCAATCTTGCACGACGCGTCATCGCAGAAAACGCGGCATTGAACCGCACGATCGCGGTTGCTGAAAGTTGCACTGGCGGGCTGGTTGCAGCTGCATTGACCGAAGTGCCCGGCAGTTCGGCTGTGCTTGACCGGGGGTTTGTTACCTATTCCAACGAAGCCAAGACGGAAATGCTCGGCGTTTCTGAGGATCTGATCGATACGTTTGGCGCAGTTTCCATCGCCGTCGCCTGGTCGATGGCGCAAGGCGCGTTGAAGAAGTCATCTGCTGACGTGGCCGTGGCGATCACGGGTGTTGCCGGGCCAGACGGCGGGTCCGATCAGAAGCCAGTGGGCACGGTGGTGTTCGCCTGTGCCAAGCGCGGGGAAGACCCGGAAGCGACCAACGCCGAACTCAAATTGTTCGACACCGCAACAACGCGGGCCGATGTCCGTTTTCAAGCGACGCTGACGGCACTTGAACTATTGCTGCCGTAAAGCTGTTCGGCGCGCTTTTCAAAAGCGGCGACCATTTTGCGGAATGCTGCATCGAGGTACTGGCCTGCGATTTTTTCAAAGATCGCGTTGCGGAACGTGAAATCCACGCTGAAGCCGATGGTGCATCCACCATCGGCCTTTGGTGTGAAAGTCCAGTCATTCTCCAGCCGTTTCAGCGGACCATCGATATACTCAACCCTGATCTGGCTCGGCCGGGTTTTGAGAACGCGGGAGGTGAATTTCTCCCGCAGCGCGCTGAACCCCACGAGCAGGTCGGCGATCATTTCTTCCTCGCTGTCCGACTTGATGCGCGTACCCACCACCCACGGCAAAAATTCGGCATAGCGCCGCACATCGGCGACCAGATCATACATCTGTTCTGCCGACCATTTCAGGTCACGGTTTTCGACGATCCGGGGCAAGTTCAGCTCTGCGCTGCTGCCTTTTGGGCAACCTTGGCCAATTGCGCTTCGCGGGTGGCGCGCATGGCACGGAAATCATCGCCCGCGTGATAGCTTGAACGGGTCAGCGGCGTGGCGGCAACCTGCAGGAAGCCCTTGGCACGAGCAATCGCACCATAAGCCTCAAATGCCTTGGGCGTGACGAATTCAATCACTTTGGCGTGCTTGGGCGTGGGCTGCAGATACTGGCCCATCGTCAGAAAATCGATCTGGGCCGAACGCATGTCGTCCATTACCTGATGGACTTCGAGGCGTTCCTCACCAAGCCCGAGCATCACACCAGATTTGGTGAAGATGCGCGGGTTGTGGCGCTTTACCTGTTCGAGCAATCGCAATGACGCGTAGTAGCGTGCCCCCGGACGGATCGTGGGGTACAATCGCGGTACGGTTTCGAGGTTGTGATTGTAGACGTCGGGTCCGGCATCGACGATGGCTTCGACTGCGGCTTCCATCTTGTTGCGGAAATCAGGTGTCAGAATCTCGATTGTGGTGTTCGGCGTCAGTTCACGCAACGCCTTGATCACCTTGACGAAATGCCCTGCGCCACCATCGGGAAGATCGTCACGATCAACCGAGGTAATGACAATGTGTTCAAGGCCCATTTTGGATGCAGCTGTGGCTACGTTGATCGGCTCAAGCGGATCAACCGCGCGGGGCATTCCGGTCTTCACGTTGCAGAACGCACAGGCGCGAGTGCAGACATCGCCGAGAATCATCACAGTAGCGTGTTTTTTGGTCCAGCATTCGCCGATGTTGGGGCACGCCGCCTCTTCACACACTGTGTTGAGGCCAAGTTCGCGCATCAGCGCGCGCGTTTCGCCATATCCTTTGCTGGTGGGCGCTTTGACGCGAATCCAATCAGGCTTGCGCTGGCGTTCTGGACGGAGGTTCTGAGCCGGGTCGTTCATTCTGACCAGATAGGCGGTAACCGGTGCTCTTGAAAGACCCTATCGTTACGACCATTAGCTTGAACATGACCCAGACATCACCAGAGCTTAGCCACCTGCTTGCAGGTTACCGTCGCTTCCGCGAAACCGGATGGAACCGACGGCTCGAGCGTTGGCGCGAACTGCGCGAAGGACAGGAGCCACAAGTCATGGTGATCGCCTGTTCCGATAGCCGTGTCGATCCGGCGCAAATTTTCGACGTTGATCCGGGTGAGATCTTTGTAGTGCGCAACGTCGCCGCAATGGTCCCACCGTTCGAGACGACACCCGGCCATCACGGCGTTTCCGCGGCGCTCGAATTTGCCGTTCAGGTGCTGAAAGTAAAGGAAGTCATGGTTATGGGCCACGGCATGTGCGGTGGCTGCAAGGCGGCGTTGACGCACAGCTTGAAGGGCACTGCGCCGGGCGATGGCGGCTTTGTCACCGACTGGATTTCATTGCTTGATGATGTGCGTGAGGAAGTCGTTGCCAAGCACGGAACCGAAGGCCGCGTGGCGGAGCAGGCGATGGAAATGGCGGGTGTTCGGCAGAGCATTGCCAATTTGCGCACTTTTCCTTTCGTGAGCCGCAAGGAAGCAGACGGTGAATTGCAGCTGCGCGGCGCTTTCTTTGCGATCACTGACGGCATTTTGCATGTGCTCGATGATGAAAGCGGAGAGTTCGCCCCAGCCGTGTAAGGATGCAAGCACTTCACCAGCGATGCGAAAAGGGCGGCCCCGGCGGGACCGCCCTTTCTGTTTTTAGCCGACTTTAAAGTATCAGGGACGTGCCTGCGTGGTAGCAAAGGCCGACCACAGGCGAGCAAGGCTGGCGCGCGCACCGGTAACTTGCGCGAAGCTGGCCTTGGCCTCTTCGAACTTGTCCTGATCGACCTGCGCAATACCCAAACGCGTCAGCGCGCGGTCCTTGTCGATCGCGCCCTTTTCGATTGCCATCTTGTACATTTCCTCGGCCTTGGCCGGTTCGTCATACGAGAGGTAAGCGTCTGCCATGGCGAGCGCGCTTTTGCCATCTTTACCCGCGCGGGCTTCCTTGTCGAGCGAAGGGAGCGAGGCCTTGTCCGCCGTGATACGTCCCTTGGCCTGCGACAACGCATCGGCGACGAACGCATCGTTGGCCTTCAACACGCCAGCTTGCACGCCCTTGTTGGCAACCTTCAGCACTTCTCCGGGAAGACGGCGTGGATCGGCAGATTCGATGTATTCGACGTATTCACGTTCGACGTACTTCGGGTCATTCTCGAAACCACCTGAACGCAGCAGCAGCCGTCCAAGATCTACCGATTCCTGACTGGTAAACTGACCAAATTCACGAACAAGTTGGCCAGCACCAAGCCAGTTGAGCGGTGTTGGATCATTCTCGACCATCATCGTTGACCACTCGATGGCTTGCGGCCCGAGCTTGCTCTTGTAGGCAATCAGGTTTGCACGCTTGAACCAGCCTTCAGGAACAACGCCTCCGGCAGCCTTCCGCGCGTCAACAGCGCTTTTCAGAGCGCCGAGCGCCTCTGCATTCTGACCCTGCTGGGCATAGGAATCGGCAAGCAATTCCGCCGCAGTGTCATCTTTGTAGTTGGCAGCGACTACTGCCGTCAGCGCCTTCACTGCCGTCGCATAGTCCTTGTTTGAATAAGCAAAATTGCCAAGGTAGAACTGGTATTCCGTAACGTTCGCAGCAGGCAC
Source organism: Novosphingobium sp. 17-62-19 (assembly GCF_002256775.1). Lineage (GTDB taxonomy): Bacteria > Pseudomonadota > Alphaproteobacteria > Sphingomonadales > Sphingomonadaceae > Novosphingobium. The sequence continues at coordinate 15,816 of NZ_NCII01000076.1, forward strand.
TTGACCGCTGTCGAGCATATTCTGAATCCCGCGCTGGCGCATTGCAATATTGTCAAGCGTGCCACCGACGCTAACGGCCCAGCCACCGGCGGCCATACGGTCGAGCCGCGTCTTGATTGCCGCTTCTGCTGCAGCAAGTTCAGCCGGTGCATTTGCCAACAGCGCCTTTTGCGCAGCAGCATCTGCACCCTTTTTCTTGGCCTCGTCGAGCGCAGTCATCGTCTTTTGCATGGGGCCGGCGGCAGCCACGAATTCCTTCGAATAGCTGGCCTTTTCGACCTTGGGTTCTTTTTCCTTGGCGGACGCGGCGGTCGCACCGACCGTCAGCGCGCCGGTGGTCAGGGCAATGGCCAGCGCCGTCTTGCCGATCATGCCGCCAGTCAAACGCTTGAAAGTAGCACGCATAGAAATTGTCTCCTGTTCAACCCGATGCGCGCGAGGGGCGACCCTGCCCCGGCCTTGCGCACCCTTGGTCCTCTCACCTGTGGTCGCTTCCGCTAGTGGCGCGGAAATACCCCTTTGGCAACGGTTTGTGCCCTATCCTTGTTGCCGTGAACGCTGATTGAATGGCGCCTCGTCCGAATATTCAGGCAACTTGTCGCACGCGCTCGCAAATGTGGAAAACAGGGCGGGATTGGAGGCTATTCCGGCTGCATTGCTGGCTATCGCCGGGCAATGGGGCTAGGGACTTTGTCCGCCCTTTGTCATTATAACGAAAAGCTGTTCCAGTGAGCGACGACACCACGATCATCGACCCCCCTGCCCCCGC
>NZ_NCII01000077.1 GCF_002256775.1 Novosphingobium sp. 17-62-19
CGCCGGGTCCGTGCAGCCCGCGATGGGCATAGCTGCGCCCCTTGAGCCAGCCGACCCGCGCCGCCTTGGGAGCGGCGACGAGGAAGCGGTCAAGCTGGGCGAACAGCAAGGACAGCATCGACTTCCACCGCAGCGCCAAGCGGCAGCACCGGCACGCCCACCGCGCTGCGCGCGTGCTTTCCGGCATCGCCGAAGGCAGCAACCATCAGTTCGGACGCGCCGTTGGCCACTTTGGGCTGATCGGTGAAGGTGCCGGTCGAGGAGATGAACGCGCCCAACTTCACCACGCGCTCCACCCGGTCGAGCGAGCCGAGCGCGGCTTTGACTTGCGCGAGAATCATCAGCGCGCAGGCTTGTGCTGCGGCAGTGCCCTGCTCGATCGAAACGTCCTCGCCCAAACGGCCCGTCACCAGCTTGCCATCGATGAACGGCAACTGGCCCGACACGTGGAGCAGTCCGTTCGCCTCGACCGTGGGCACATAGGCCGCCACTGGCGCGGCGGCCTGCGGCAGGGTGTGGCCAACCTCGGCCAGCCGGGCTTCTACGCTATCACTCACGCATCTTCTCCATGAATTTGTTCGAGAATCCAGGGTAGCGCCGCTTCCCAATCATCGATCCGGGCGTGCGCATGGCCCGCCTGATGCGCGCAATCGATGTGCGGGGCAAGCAGCGGTTCGCCGCACAAGTGCAGGCGGATCACGTCCGGCGTCAGTTGCGAGACCGAATCGTGGTGCTGCGGCAGATCGTCGATGAACAGCGCGCGGCTGGGGTTGTATTCATCCAGAATCGCCTTGAGCGCCGGGCCTTTCGGTCCCTGATTGGTGAAGACGCGTGCATTGATGCCGACATCGGCCAGTTGCTTTGCGCGGGTTTCGCGGCGGTGGTCGTTGAGGTTGGTGAGGATCACCACATCGGCGTCCTGCGCCACCGTATTGATCCCCGCCACCGCACCTGCGATGGCCTGCTGGCGATACATTTCGGTATCGAAGAACTTGTTCAGCAGGCTCCAGATCTGCTCCGGCGGGACGAGGCTGCTGTCCTTGGCATAGCGCATCGCCTTGGAAAAATCGGCGCTGTCCATCTTGAAGGTCACGCCTTCCTTTTCGCCCAGCCAGTCTCGGAAGGGGGCGACCATGTGCAGCAGCACCTCGTCACAATCGCTGACGATCAGGGGGCGGCTCATGCTAAATCCTTTCGCGCGGCGATGATCGCCTCGGGCGAGATGTCGAGCGCGAAATGGCAGGATCCGACAGGCCAGTGCGCAATTCTTCCGGCGTCAGGCCGGTGAGATCAAGGAAGCGTTCGGCGCGCGGGGCATCGGAAAGCACCCAGCCGAGCGCTTGCAGCGCAATGGCGGCCGCATCGGTGGGGGAGGAAGGCTCTCGGATGATTGTCAGGGCCTTTCGCGGTGCATAAGGGTCACTTAGGTGCTGTTAGGTGCATCTAGGTGCAGTTCGGGAAACAGGCGTGTCAGTGGCAAAAAGAATTCTGGTTGTCGAGGACAACGACCTCAACCGCAAACTGTTCTGCGACCTTTTGCGCGCAAAGGGATTCGAAGTGGAACCAGTGGCTGACGGACGCGTGGCGATTGAACGCACGCGGGTGTTCATGCCGCACCTTGTCATCATGGACATCCAGTTGCCCGACATTTCCGGCATGGACCTGATCGAGGCGCTGAAGGCGGACGAGGAACTGAAGGGCATCCCGATCCTCGCCGTCACCGCCTATGCCGGAAAGGGCGACGAAGAGGCGATCCGCGATGCGGGCGCGGAGGGCTATCTGGCCAAGCCGGTGTCTATCGCGCCGTTCATGGTGGCGGTGAACGCGCTGGTGTGAAGGCGGCTCTGCTTCAGCCGTACCCGAATACATATTCCAGCGCGAAGGTCAGCGCCGTCACACACAGGCCGACCATGAACGTGCGATAAGCGAATGACAGATAGCGGTACTTCTTGCGCTGAAGAACCTGCCCGTTCTGATACATGTCGTGCAGCATGGTGCGGAAGATGGCTTCATCGCTGCGCAGGTCTTCAAGGATTGATTGCGTCCATTCTTCCTCGTCCATGTGTGTGAAAAAGCCGAAAAACAGCTTGTTGGACTTGCCATCGTTGAGTTTGGCCGCACTTGGCCCGCTGATCGACGGGAGCACGGTGAACATCGCGCTGATTGCCGAGACGAAAGCAAAAAACGCCAGCATTCCCAACGAAATGGGCATTCTGCCGCCTTTTGCCTGACCGACCGCAATGGTGAATACGACAAACGTGGCGCCCATCAGGATCGACGCCTTGGAATCCGCCATCTGACTGAGCATCAGGTTGATCTGCTGGGTGGTGCGGACAAGGTGAATGGCGTGGTTGGAATAGCCCGAGGGCGACGGCATCGACAGAGTCAACTTTGGCGGCGGGGAAGCCGGTTCAGGCTGCGTTACAGTCTCTGCCATGATTCCCCCGCGTGCATTTGCCGCATCTTTCGCGGATAACGCGGATGACACAAGGGGCGAGTGCTTGACAAGCGGCGCCATTGGCCGCTTTTCGGCCTTAATCGTCTGGCAGGGGGCATCGGTAAACTTGGGGCCCTGCCCATTGGAGAAGAATTGATGGATCGCGCCGCAACCGCTGAAAAGATCGCCGAACTGGTCGAGCCCTTCAACAAGAAGGGCATTGCGATCACCGAAGCGACGACTTTTGCCGGCGACCTTGAATGGGACAGCCTGACCGTGATGGACTTCGTGGCGGCGATCGAGGACGATTTCGACATCATCATCAGCATGAACCAGCAGGCGGAGATCGAGAACTACGGCCAGCTGATCGATGCAGTGACGAAGCTTCAGGGTTAAATTTCACATTCCCCTCCCCCGCTCATGCTGAGCTTGTCGAAGCATCTGGCGTCCTTCGACAGGCTCAGGACGAGCGGAATCCGGGGTAGGTTTCGGGAAAAGAGAACTGAAATGACCGACCTTTTTTCAAAGTTCGACCCGCTGATCGAACAGCGCCGCGCGCTGCTGGCGGGCGGGGTGGAAGACCCGTTCAATCTGGTGATGGAGCGGGTGATTTCGCCCACCGTGGCGGTGTGCAACGGGCGCGAGACGATCCTGCTGGGCACCTACAACTACATGGGCATGACCTTTGACCCGGACGTGATCGCTGCGGGCAAGGAAGCGCTGGACGATTACGGTTCGGGCACAACCGGCAGCCGCGTGCTGAACGGCACCTATGCCGGGCACAAGGCCTGCGAACAGGCGCTGAAAGATTTCTACGGAATGGACCACGCGATGGTCTTTTCAACCGGGTATCAGGCCAACCTTGGCATCATCAGCACGATGGCGGGCAAAGGCGATTACATCGTGCTCGACATCGACAGCCACGCTTCCATCTGGGACGGCTGCAAGATGGGCGATGCCGAAGTGGTGCCGTTCAAGCACAACGATATCGTCGCCATGGAAAAGCGCCTGAAGCGCATTCCCGAAGGCGCGGGCAAGTTGGTGATCCTTGAAGGCGTCTATTCGATGCTGGGCGATATTGCGCCGCTGAAGGAAATGATCCGCGTGGCCAAGGAAAACGGCGCGATGGTGCTGGTGGACGAGGCGCATTCGATGGGCTTCATCGGCCCCAACGGGCGCGGCGTGGCGGAAGATCAGGGCTGCCTTGACGACGTGGACTTCGTGATCGGCACGTTCTCCAAGTCGGTTGGCACTGTCGGCGGCTTTTGCGTGTCCAACCACCCGAAGTTTGAAATCCTGCGGCTGGTGTGCCGTCCTTATGTATTCACCGCTTCGCTGCCGCCGAGCGTGATGCACACCGCCACCACCAGCATCCGCAAGCTGATGCACGGCGCCAACAAGCGCGCGCATCTGTGGGAGAACTCCAAGACGCTGCACAAGGGCCTGCGCGACAAAGGCTTCACGCTGGGCACGCCTGAGGCACAGAGCGCGATCATCGCGGTGATAATGCCCGATCTGGAGCGCGGCGCGGCCATGTGGGAAGCGCTGCTGCACGAAGGGCTTTACGTGAACCTTGCCCGCCCACCGGCAACGCCTGCGGGGATGACGCTGCTGCGCTGTTCGCTGTGTGCAGAGCATAGCGCCGAGCAGGTGCAGACGATCATCGGCATGTTCGAGCGCGCCGGGAAGGCCGTGGGGATTATCTGATGCGGTTGATATTGGCCGGAATGCTTGCGCTGGTGGCAACGCCGGTGCTGGCGCAGAGTGCGCCGCCTACGGTGGTGACGCCGCCGGGCGAAGGCATGATGGACAAGCCCTGCCCTGCCGACCAGCGCGGGCTGAACTTTGCGCATCCCTATGTCCGCCAATATGACTGGGCGTGGCAGTGCCGCTTTGCCGAGGCGGACAAGCAACTGGCGCAGCGCCCGCGCGTGGTGTTCATCGGCGATTCGATCACCGAAAACTGGGTAGGCCTTGCGCCGTCTCTGTTCGTGAGCGGCGGGGTCGGGCGCGGGATCAGTGGGCAGACCAGCCCGCAGGTTCTGGTGCGGTTCTATCAGGATGTGGTGCGGCTGCGGCCACGCGTGGTGCACATCATGGTGGGCACCAACGATCTTGCGGGGAATACCGGGCCGAACAGCCCGGAGATGTACACCAACCATGTGACGGCAATGGTCGATCTGGCGCAGGCCAATGGCATTGCGGTGGTGATCGGCAGCGTGCTGCCCGCCGCGAAGTTTCCGTGGAAGCCGCAACTGGCTCCGGCCAAGCCGGTGGTGGCGCTGAACACGTGGCTGAAGGCCTTTGCCAAAGCGCGCGGGGCGGCGTTTGCGGATTATCACGCAGCGCTGGTCAATGCCGAGGGCGGGATCAATCCTGACCTTGCGCCGGACGGGATTCACCCCAACGCCAAGGGCTATGCCGTGATGGAGCCGATTGCGCGGGCGGCGATTGCCGAGGCGGAGAAGCTGGGCGGGCGAAAGCAGGTAGTGGGGAAGCGCTGAGATCAGCGGTTTCGGGTAAACGCGGGTGCCCCTCCACCATGCTTCGCATGGTCCCCCTCCCCGTGCCGGGGAGGAATTTCGCGCCATTCGCCTTGTGCGAGTCCATCCAGCGACCAATCGCCGATTTGCCAGCGGACAAGGCGCAGGGTGGGGTGGCCGATGGCGGCTGTCATGCGGCGGATCTGGCGGTTGCGGCCTTCGCGGATGGTGAGGCGCAGCCATGTGTCGGGGATCAGTTTGCGCACGCGGATCGGGGGATCGCGCGGCCAGAGGGCGGGGTCTTCGATCAGGTCCGCATCGGCGGGGAGTGTGACGCCGTCTTTCAGGCGGACGCCTTTGCGCAGCGCCGTAAGCGCGGCTTCATCGGGAATGCCCTCTACTTGCGCGAGATAGGTTTTGGGGAGCTTGAAGCGCGGGTCCGAGATGCGGGCTTGCAGGCGGCCGTCGTCAGTCAACAGGAGCAGGCCTTCGCTATCGTGATCGAGGCGGCCTGCAGGGTAGACGCCGGGGCGGTCGATGAAATTCGCCAGTGTGGGGCGCGGGGGGCCGGTGCGTTCATCGGTGAACTGGCACAGGACGCCGAAGGGTTTGTTGAAAGCGATGAGGGTCATGGGCCTGCTTAGGCGGCTGAACCTTGGGCGGCAATCGCGCGCTGGAAGGCTGGACGCTGTTTCAGGCGGGCGAAGTAGGCGCGCATGAGATCGGACACGAATTCTTCGAGGCCGACCGAGAGTGCGAGCATGATCGCATAGCCCACGGAAATGTCGGCCATGGTGAAGCGATTGGCGGCGGCATAGTTTGCACCCAGCAGCGTTTCGGCGTTGCGCAGGCGCGAGCCGAACCATTCGGCGTAATCGCGCGCGATTTCAGGGCGGCGGTCTTCGGGACGAGCGAAGACCTGGTAGCGCAAGTGGATGGTCTGCGGGAAAGTCAGAGTAGCCTCGCCCATCACGAGGAAGTTGAGATAGGCGGCGTAGTCTGGCTCGTGCGGGCCGACAGCGAGATCGGTGGGGCCATACTTTGTGGCAAGGTAGTGCGGGATCGCGACGCTTTCGGTCAGCCGCGCATCGCCATCGAACAGGACCGGAATGGTGCCGAGCGGGTTGAGATCGTGCATCCCTTCGTGCCGTTTGCGCGGCGGGAACGGGAGGACGTGGAGTTCGTAGGGTAAGTCCATTTCCTCAAGCGCCCACAAGGCGCGGAAGGAGCGAGCGTTGTGGCAATGATAGAGCGTGAGCATTGCAGACGTTTGCGCGCGGGGAAGGCGCGGCACAAGGGGCAGGTTGTGGCCAATTGCAGCGGCACAGAAACAGTTCGATACCCAATCGACACGCCAAGTTTAAAATGCGCAGTCCATACCGCCAATAGGATCGTTACTTTTATCACGGGGAACAAACCATGCGATTGGTTCGGGCAGCGATTTTGCCAATGCTGACTTTTGCCACGGCACATCAGGCACAGGCACAGAACGCGCCAGCCCTTCCTACGGGGACATTGCCCGCGTCTGCTCCCGGACAAGGTGCTCGACCAGCAGGCCCGCCGATGCAACCGCAAGGCTGGACCATGACCATCGGTGTGGCCCCGGTGTTCGGCATGGCATGGCAAGGGTCAAAGGATACCGCGCTTTCAGTTTTCCCGGATCTGCGCGTAAACTACAAAGACACCCTGTTCCTTTCTGTGCCCGATGGGCTGGGCTGGAACGCGGTGAACGCGCAAGGATTGAAGGCCGGGCCGCTCGTCAAGCTGCGCTTCGGTCGCAATGAAAACAACGGCGGATCGCCGTTCCAGATCACCGGCGGCAGCGATGCGCTGATCGGGATGGGCGATATCGGCGTGGCGGGCGAGGCGGGCGGCTTTGTGGAGAAGCGCTTTGGCGCAAAGCGGCAATGGCGCGCGCGGGCGGAAGTGCGGCACGGCTTTGGCGGGCATGAAGGCGTGGTGGGCGATGTGCAGGCCAGCTATTCCGGGCGCACCGGCAAGGTGATTTATTCGGTGGGACCGCGCGCAACTATTGCCAGCGCGGATTATGTTCAGACCTATTTCGGCGTGGATGCCGGGCAGGCGGCGCGGACTGGGCTTGCGGTTTCGCGGCCCGACGGCAGCCTCGTGTCCTATGGGCTGGGGGCGAATGTGATTCGGCCGCTGGACCGACGGCGCGTGGTGACGGTGTTTGCAGGCGTGGACCGGCTGGGCGGGGAGCCTGCAAGCTCATCGTTGATCCGTGAGCGCGGGCAGCGCACGCAGTTCACGGTCGGGCTGGGGTATGGTTTCCGCTTCGGGCTTTGATCAAGCAGCGGTGCGCGGGGCGGCCTGTTCGCACTTGGCTTTGGTTTCCGCCGATTCGCCGCCGCCTAGCATGGTGACGGCGAGGAAACCGCCGACGACCAGCAGCACGAAGCCGATGGTGACGAGGCCCAGGTACTTGTCGATGAAGCGCTTGATCGGCGCGCCGAACAGGCGGAACAGGACGCCGACGATCATGAAGCTGATCGAACGGCTGACCACGCTGGCCAGGATGAACGGCACCAGCGGCATCTGGATGAAGCCAGCAGTGATCGTCAGCAGTTTGAACGGGATGGGCGTTGCGCCCTTGAGCATGATGATTTCTACCCCGTATTCGCGCAAGTAACACGCGGCCTTGGGGAAGCTTTCCGACAGGCCGAGCGCGGCTAGGAGCTGGGTGCCGATGGTATCGTAGAGACCATAGCCGATGGCGTAGCCGAGCATCCCGCCCACGACCGAGGCGACGGTGGCAATGGCAGCGAAACGCACGGCTTTTTTGGGCGCCGCGAGGCACATCAGGCCGAGCAGCGGGTGCGGCGGGATGGGGAAGAAGCTTGCCTCCATGAACGCGAAGAGCGCCAGCCACCATTCTGCGTGCGGGTGCGCGGCCTTGGCCATTGTCCATTCGTAAAGGCGGCGGAGCATCGTTGTTCCTGCGATTGTTGCGGTGCGGCATTTACGGGAGTGGCGCGGTTTCTGCCAGCGGAATTGCTGCGAACCTATTTGGCACTTTTTGGTTGACATTGTCACGCTCATTCGGTACATAACAGGAACATCGCGAAAGACCGAGTCGCTCCGGGGCAAGAGGCCCAAGCAAGGAGCGACGGCCTGCGAGACGCCTTCGACCACTTCACCATAAATACAGGATGGGCACGCATGGCCGGATCGACTCCGTCCAAGTCCGGCAAGCGCCGGACGAGGATTTCTGCTGCGCACAGGACATCGGACAAACCGCAGGACCGCCTTTGGAGAATGCGCTTTCTGGCAACGCTTGCCGAGACATCGAACGTGAGTGCGGCTGCGCGGGCAGCCGAGATCGATCCCAGCCATGCCTACAAGGTGAAGCGAAACGAGAAAGGGTTTGCCGCGCAGTGGCGCGCAGCACTGTGCGAGGGGTACGACCTGCTGGAGCTGGAAGTGCTCCACCGGTTGCGCTTTGGCGAGCCGAAGGACGGGGACGCCAAGTTCGACAATGCCACTGCGCTGCGGCTGCTTTCGCAGCACCGCGAGACGGTGGCGAAGGAGCGGGCGATCCGCGACAATGCCGATGTGGAGGAGGTGCGCGCATCGCTTCACAAGCGGCTGCTGGATATGCGCGACGAGGTTCTGGCGAGCCGCAAGGCTGTTTCGGGTGACTGACGGCTGGCTGAACTGGCTGGCCGAGGCGAGCGACGAGCAGATTGCCGCGCTGATGAAGCGCATCCCGGAACAGGAGATCGAACAATGGCCCTATGACTGGAAGGTCTGGGGGCGCGGGAGCCAGCAGGCTCCGGCAGGAGACTGGCGCGTGTGGCTGGTCATGGCGGGGCGCGGGTTTGGAAAGACGCGGCTGGGTGCCGAATGGGTGCGCAAGGTGGCCGAAAGCAACCCCGATGCGCGGATCGCGCTGGTGGGGGCATCGCTGCACGAAGCGCGCAGTGTGATGGTGGAAGGCGAGAGCGGGCTCCTGTCCATCGGTGCGCCCTGGCAGCGACCAAGTTTTGAAAGTTCGGTGCGCCGGGTGGTGTGGCCCAATGGGGCGCAGGCCTATCTTTATTCCGCAGGCGAGCCGGAGAGTTTGCGCGGTCCGCAGCATTCCCATGCTTGCAGGCCAATCCCAAAAGGAAACGACGGTCAACGAGTCGCTCATCATGCTCGACATGTTGCTGAGCGGCAGCGTGCAAGGCATCAGCAATACGCCGCCATCTACTCCCTTGCCCGGCGAAGTATGGATCGTTGGTAACCTTCCAACTGGAGCGTTTGCCGGGCATACGGATTCGCTCGCCGGATGGACAGACGGCGGTTGGCGCTTTGTTCAACCATCGTCAGGCTTCCGCGTTCAAGATCTGGACACCGGCAGCACGCGGGTGTTCGGAAATGGATGGCAACTGGCCGAAACCCCTGTTCTTCCTACGGGAGGGCAACTAATTGATACTGAAGCCCGCGCGGCAATCGCTGCGATTATAGCCGGCTTGAAAGTTGCCGGAATTTTTTCCGCATCCGTTTAGGAACCAAAAAGGCATCTTTGCATTTCACCGGCACATGAGGGCGCAATCAAGCTAGCGTTGAACTTCACAATGGTGCAAATCCGTTGTTTTTGAGCAACACTTGGTGTGTTTGTCCGCTTGCATGACCACTTTGGAACCGGTAGACAGCCTGCACGACGTGGCATGATGTCGCTTAAAGGGGAAACGATAATGCGGAAAATGGTCCTAGGCTTGGCCTTGGCCTCGACTGTCATGGCATCGCCGGCATTTGCACGGGATGACTCGTGGTATGTCGAACTCGATGCTGGCTCAATGATTCTCGAAGATGTCGAGAATCTGCGTGGCTCGAACCAGCAGGGTGTCTTGAACACCAAGACTGGTTTTGATGCTGGCGGTATCGTCGGTTATGACTTCGGCGGCTTCCGCCTTGAAAGCGAAGTCAGCTTCCGTCGTGCTGAAGAAGATTCCTATGACACCGGCACACGCGTCGTTCCTGACGGCGGACTTGGCGGTGGCGCTGAAGCTCTCAGCTTCATGGTCAACGGCCTGCTGGATTTCGGTCCGGATGATGGCCTGCAGGGCTTTGTTGGCGGCGGCGTTGGCGTAAGCCGCGCTAAGGTGGCGGTGATCTACAACGACACTGCCCGCAACATCGTGGATTCGGACACCGGCTTTGCGTGGCAGGCTCTGGCCGGTGTTCGCGCACCGCTCAGCGACAGCATCGACGTTGGCCTGAAGTATCGCTTCTTCAACCAGAATCACATCGATCTGGTGACGAATGCTGGTGCAAATGCTCGCACGAAGCTCCGTTCGCACTCGCTGTTGGGTACGCTGACGTTCAACTTTGGTGGCGCTGAGCCGGTCGAAGAAGCGGCACCGCCGCCGCCTCCGCCGCCTCCGCCGCCGCCGCCCCCGCCGCCCCCGCCGCCCCCGCCGGCTCCGGTTTGCAACAAGGGTCCGTACATCGTGTTCTTCGACTGGGATAAGTCGGACATCACGCCTGAGGCTGCAACCATCCTCGACAACGCGGTCACTGCCTATGGCAACTGCGCCAGCGTTCCGATCATGCTTGCCGGTTACGCTGACCGTTCGGGTACCGCGAAGTACAATCAGGGCCTTTCCGAACGTCGTAACGTTTCGGTCCGTTCGTACCTCACCTCGCATGGTATCTCGGATGGCTCGATCACGACCCAGGCATTCGGCGAAAACAACCCGCGCGTTCCGACCGCGGATGGTGTTCGTGAACTGCAAAACCGTCGCGTGGAAATCACCTACGGTCCGGGTTCGGGCATGTAATTTTCGGCTTTGCCGGAATAAAGAACAAGGGGCCGGAGAAATCCGGCCCCTTTTCCGTTATGCTCTCCGAACACTTTGAAAACGGAGACAAACCATGCTGCCCAAACTTGCGTCCATTGCCTATGCTGCACCGTTATTGCTGGCTGCTTGCACGACTCCGGGGCAGGAAGGTTCTACCGAGAAATTCGCACACACAACCTTGCTGGATGCCACTGGCAAGTCTGTGGGTGAAGCAACCTTCATTGCGAACGGTAATGTGGTTGAACTGGCTGCAGACGTCTTCAGCCTGTCACCCGGCGACCATGGCATTCACGTTCATACTACGGGAAAGTGTGATGCGCCCGCGTTCACCACAGCAGGTGGCCACCTCAATCCCGATGCCCACAAGCATGGCACGATGAATCCAGCTGGCCCGCACATGGGTGATCTCCCGAACATCACCGTTGGAGCAAACGGCGCCGGCTCAATCCGCACCACTCTTGTGGGAGCTTCGGAAAACCTGCGGGCCGCAATGTTCGACGCTGACGGCAGCGCCGTGGTTGTTCACGCGGGCCCGGACGACTACAAGTCAGATCCGGCTGGCAACAGTGGTGGCCGCATTGCGTGCGGCGTAGTCGAAGTTATGAAGCCCTGACGCCCAGCGGCTAAATGTCTTCACCGGCAGTGCGAGCGCGGCTTTCAAGGCTGGCCTGCGCTGCCGGAACCGACTTGATCGCCGCCAGCAACAAAACAAGCCCAATCGGAACCGTCACAAGCGTCGACAGTACGCCCGTGGAAAGGTCATCTCCAGTAGAGGCCGAAACATAGCCCGCCATGAACGGTCCGAGTGCCAAGCCTACCAAAGTCGTCGCCAAGAAGAACGTAGCGGTGGCCGTGCCTCTCATTCTGGGCAGGACCAGTAATTGGCTGGTTGCTGCAGCGCCGCCCAACGCGCTACTCGACATGACGTGCGCGATGAATGAATAGACGACGAAGGCTGTGAAGGAATCAGTCGTATATGCACCGATGAGAGGTGCGATCGGCGCAAGCAATCCGAACAGGGTAACGTACAGCCGCCCTGCTGGCCCCCGTGCGAAGAGCGCATCGGCCACCCTTCCCCCGATGATGACCCCAAGAAATCCGGCTAGCGCACCGGTGCCACCAATCGTGAACCCCAGATCAGCTTTCGCGATTCCAAACACACGCTCAGCATATGGCGCCCCCCAATAGGAGGACGCGTATGATACGAATGCCACCATGCCGTAGCCCAGTGTCGTGCACAGAAAGGCTGGCGTTCCCCAGATGAGCCGGAATGTTGGCAAATCTTCGGCCCTCAGAGCAGAGGCCCAACTGTAGACGGCATAGATTCCCACACCCAGAAACACCCATTGCTGTAGAGTCGAGCGCCCCAGCAGCAACGCGAGGCCCCAAGCTATTAGCGCAATGGTCGCCGCACACAGCAGGTTCAGTGCCAGCGCCACCGGCCCGCGCCTTGCCGCGCCGATCAGCGTGAACGGCGGAATCACGTTGAGTAGTTCTGCGGCGAAGCCCTTGAACGGTTGCGGCGATCCATGTGTGATCATGCCATCAATCGCGCCGCGCAGAGGTTCACGAATGGTCATTACCCACAGCGCAAGCAAAATGCCGGGCAATCCCACTGCCATGAACGCCGCCTGCCAGCCCACCAGCCCCAACGGACCGCCTTGCGGATAGGCCGCATTCCAAGCCTCAAGAATGTAGCCCCCCATGAAGAGCGACAGCCCTCCGCCGAGAAACAAACCGGAAGAGTATATCGCCAGCGCCGTCGCGCGCAGTCGTTGCGGGAAGTAGTCCGAGATCAGCGAATACGCTGCGGGACTGGCCGTCGCTTCCCCTACACCCACACCGATTCGGGCAACGGTCAATTGCGCACCGGTCTTTGAGAAACCGGAAACGGCGGTCATAACTGACCACACCGCCAGCCCGATGCTCATTAGCCGTACACGGTGCCAACTGTCTGCCAATCGTCCCAACGGGATGCCGAACAGCGAGTAAAACACAGCAAACGCGGTGCCATAGAGGAAGCCAAGGTCAGCATCGGTCAGCGAGAGGTCTCGTTTGATGTCATTGGCGAGGATTGAAAGAATCTGCCGGTCGACAAAATTCAGGATATAGACAAGCACAAGGATGCCCAGCACGTACCAACTGTACGCGGAGACTTCCTGTGGCGGCTGCTGCGCCTGTGCAGTGCTGCTACTCTCCGCTGCCGTACCGGGTTCCGTCATCAAGACCTGCCTCTTCAAACCCTGCGCGCCGCAGGCGACAGCTGTCACACACTCCGCAGGCTCTCCCATCCGCAAGGGGATCGTAGCAAGACCAGCTTTGGCCTGCATCAAGCCCCAGCCGCGCTGCTTCCTGCGCGATCTGTGATTTTTTCAAATGCTGCAGCGGCGCGTGGATCGTCACGGTCCCACCTTCGCTGCCAAACTTGGTGGCCAAACGGGCCAGGTTCTGAAATCCGTCTACGAACTCGGGGCGGCAGTCAGGATAGCCTGAGTAATCAAGCGCGTTGACGCCGATGAACAGGTCCTTTGAACCAGCCGCCTCAGCCCACGCAAGCGCGAGTGAGAGAAATACGAGATTGCGCGCCGGCACATAAGTTACCGGGATATCATCCCCCAAGCCCTGCTTGGGCACGGCAATATCGTCGGTCAGTGCAGAGCCGCCAAACTGGCGAAGGTCGAGCGGCAGGATCACATGCCGTTCCACGTCTAGACGTGTGGCAATCATCCGCGCAGCATCAAGCTCAACGCGATGACGCTGGTTGTAGTCGATCGTCAGCGCGAGCACTTTGTAACCCTGCTCCTGCGCCAAGGCGGCGCAAACCATCGAATCCAAGCCCCCCGAAAGCAGGACAACGGCGCGCGGCTTATCAATAGATGCGGAACTTTCGACCATTGCCAATGGGCTAGCCGCGCCGCAGCAGTGATGCAATGGTCTCGTGTGTAACTTTATGCAGCGGGAATCAGCGGCACGATCCAAGACGCCGCGCTTCGCCACTGAAATTGAACGGCAACCCCTTGGAAATACCCTGCGTTTCCAACCGCACGAGCCGTGGATTGTCAAAACGGATGGTGGTTTGGCCATAACCGTTGGCGGGACAGGTATAGTGCACCGTAACCATTTCTGCGGTGTCATCGACCACGAACCGGCGGCAGGCGTCCCCCTGATGACGCATCTGAATCAGCTTGCGGCCATTGTCGATGCAGATTTTGAAGGCACTCCCTTCAGGGCGTGCCCGCACCTCCCACTGCCCTGGTTCCAGTCGATCCAACATGGCCAGCACAGGCCCCTGTGCCACGCCTGATGTAGTCACAAAGGCAGAAATCGCAGCAGCGATAAATCCGATGTCACGGGCGAAGTAACGATATTGGCGAATGCGGCTCAACATAGCTCTGCCTAGCATCTTGGATCGCGGCAAAGTTGTGCGCACGATCATTGTTGCTAAACGATAACATTGGCTACGTGACGATGAAATGCCCTCAGGCCACGTCAAAGCGTGAAATTTACTGTCATGTTTGCCAAGCCATGCCCAATTTCAAGGCAAATCGATTGCAAACGCCTTTGAGCAGAACGCGCAATCGACCATGATCAATCCATCGTCGTCTTTCATGTCTTCCTGCTCTGCCGCCGCAAACCGCGATAGGACATCGCGATAGTGCTCGATCGTGCAGCGGCAACCGCGGGTTAACGTCTGCCCCGGCTCCACGCGAATCTCGCGTTCTTCGTGGAACAGCCGCCAGACCACGCTTTCCAAGTCCAGCGCTGGATCGACCAGTTCGTCAGCCTTCACCGAGCCGCCCAGAATTGCAACATGCTCCCACTCGGGATGGTCGAGTTGCACGTGCAATCGCTCGCGCCCCTCCTCGCCTTCGGGCAGGTGCTGAAGCAGCATACCTCCGGCAACGCAACCGGATGGCGTACTGTGTACTGCCACGCGGATCACCGTCGGCACTTGCTCGGACTGGAAAAAGTAGCTCTCGCAAGCCTCCGCCAGCGAAGTGCCCTCCAACGGCACAACCCCCTGATAGCGCTGGCCGCTGGTCGCGAGATCAAAGGTGATCGCCAGATACCCTGCGCCAAACAGCGCAAACAGCGATGGCGACGGCCCGAGTTCGTCCAGCCTGGCCCGGTCATACCGGATATGACCGCGTACCTCGCCATTGCGATAATCGCACACCAGAAGGTCAATCACCCCCTCCTGCGTCTGCGCCTGAAGCGTCAACTGGCTATCCTGATCTTTCAACAGGGCGCCCAGCAGCGCGGTGATGGCCAGTGCCTCGGCCAGCACATGACGAATCGGCGCAGGGTAGGCATGAGCAGACAGGATTGTATCGAGCACAGGCCCCAGCCGCACAATGCGTCCGCGGGCATTGCGGTCCGGCAGGGTAAAATGCATCACCCTGTCAAACCCCGTGGACGGCTGTGCCGGTTCGCTCACGCCTTCGTCTTTCATCAAATCTGGCCAAACACCCAGCGCAACACAGACTTCTGTGCGTGGATGCGGTTCTCCGCCTCGTCCCATACAACCGAGCGCGGACCATCAATCACTGCATCGGTCACTTCCTCGCCGCGATGGGCAGGCAGGCAGTGCAGGAACAGCGCGTCCGGCTTTGCATGGGCCATCAACGCGTCGTTGACTTGATAGGGTTCCATCGCCGCCAGCTTGGCCTCGGCATGGGCTTGCCCCATCGATATCCAGGTGTCGGTGACAACGACATCGGCCCCGCGCACCGCTTCGGCCGGATCGCGCACAACACGCACATTGGCCCCGCCAAGCGTTGCGGCCTCGATGAACGCTGCGTCGCTCTCGTAGCCTTCGGGCACACCGACGCGCACGTTGAACTTCATCAGCCCGGCCGCTTCGACGATAGAGTTCAGCACGTTATTGCCATCGCCCAGCCACGCCACTTCAAGGCCTGGCAGCGCCTTGCCGTGTTCAATCACGGTCAGCAGATCAGCCATGATCTGGCATGGGTGCGAAAGATCGGTCAGCCCATTGATCACCGGCACCGTCGCATAGCGTGCGAGTTCTTCAACCTTGGCGTGGTCATCCGTGCGCAGCATGATCGCATCGGCCATGCGGCTGAGCACGCGCGCGGTATCGGCAATCGTCTCGCCCCGCCCAAGTTGCGTCGTCCCGGCATCAAGGATGAGCGCCGACCCGCCAAGCTGGCGCATCGCCACATCAAACGACACGCGCGTGCGGGTGGAGTTCTTCTCGAACACCATGGCCAGAACGTGGCCCGCCAGTGGTGCATCGGCATCAGCCTTGCCTTTCGGCTGGCCAGCCCGCGCGGCCTTGCGATCAATCACATCGTTCAACATCGCAGCAACAGCATGGCCGCCTGCATCGGTGAGGTTGAGAAAATGCCGGGTCATGATGCGGGTGCCTCCGGTTGATAGCTTGCAGCAGCGGCCGAGAGCCGCTCCATGAACTCGTCGATGTGGGTGTCGTCAATCACCAGAGGCGGGATCACGCGCACCGTATTGTCTCCGGCTGAAACGGTAAGCAGCTGGTGGTTATCACGCATATGGGCGACAAACGGACGCGGCTCCACCTTCATCATCAGGCCGAGCATCAAGCCACGTCCGCGCACACCCGTGAACAGATCGGGGTAGTTGCCGATGAACTGCTCGATCCGGCCACGCAGCCGCTCACCCTTGGCACGCACGTCGTCCAGGAATTCCTCGTTCGCCACCACATCCAGCACGGCCTCGCCCGCCGCCATGGCCAACGGATTGCCGCCATAGGTGCTGCCGTGGGTGCCTGCGACCATACCGCGCGCCGCCTTTTCAGTGGCAAGGCACGCGCCCATCGGAAAGCCGCCGCCGATGCCCTTGGCGGTCGCCATGATGTCCGGTTCCACGCCGTACTGCTCATAGGCGTAGAGCGTGCCGGTGCGCGCAACACCGCACTGAACTTCGTCGAAAATCAGCATGAGATCATGCTCGTCGCACAGCGCACGCAACCCTTGGATGAACGCATCCGAGCCATCGCGGATGCCCCCTTCGCCCTGAATTGGCTCAACCAGAAAGCCTGCCGTATTCGGCCCCATGGCCGCCTTTGCGCCTTCAAGATCGTCAAAATCGACGTACTTGAAACCTTCCAGCAGTGGCAGGAAGCCCTTGTGCATCTTCTCCTGATTGGAGGCGCTGATCGTGGCCATGGTGCGGCCATGAAAGGCGTTCTTGAACGTGATCAGTTCGTACTTGTGGTCATTGCCCACCGCCGAATGATAGGCGCGCGCGGTCTTCATCGCGCACTCCACCGCCTCTGCACCCGAATTGGTGAAGAACACCGTATCGGCAAAAGTCAGATCAACCAACCTTTGCGCCAGATGCTCACCCTGCGGGCTGCCATACAGGTTCGACACATGCATCAGCGTCGCCGCCTGGCGCTGGATCGCACCGATCAGATGCTCGTGGGAATGCCCCAGCAGGTTGACCGCAATGCCGCTCGCGAAATCGAGATAGCGCGTGCCATCCTCGGAAATCAGGTGGCAGTTCTCGCCTCGCACCGGACGCACGCCGCACCGGGGGTACACGGGCATCAACGGGGTGATAGACATAGTGCTCTCCTGTTCAGTCGCGGGAAGTCTGTATTGCGGAAATGCTGGGCCAAGATGCTGGCCTGATGGGGGGAAGAATATAATTCCGCAAGGAAATCGGGGAATCGCAAACGACAAATGGCGGCCCCCAAAGGACCGCCATTTGTGCGCGTATGTAGTTGCAGGTCGCCGGTCAGATCACCGGAAACGTTGCAATCGGGATCAACCCTGAATCGGCACCAGGTTGACCGCCGAGTGCTTGCCTCGTCGATCGACTTCAAGGTCGAATTCAAGCTTGTCGCCTTCGTTCAGTTCCCGCAGGCCCGAACGTTCAACTCATCACGCGTGATGAAGCCAAAGCCCTTCATTGCATTGAAGAACTTGACCGTGCCAGTGGCCTTTTCGCCCGTCAGCTCACGCTGCGGAGCCGTAGGCTTTGCAGCAACCGGGATAACGTCGCCCACAACCTGAAGGTCAGCAGCGGAGACTTTGCCGCCGCGATCAACAAGGTTGAATTCCAGCGTCTGGCCTTCAGCCAGGCCTTCAAGACCTGCGCGTTCGACAGCGCTGATGTGAACGAACACGTCCTCACCACCGTCTTCACGCGAGATGAAGCCGAAACCCTTCTGGCCGTTGAAGAACTTTACGACACCCTTGCCGGTGCCGACGACCTGAGCAGGCATTCCGCCGCCACTACCGCCGCCGCGTGAGCCGCCGAAGCCGCCACCGCCGCCGCCACGTGAGCCGCCGAAGCCACCGCCGCCGCCACCGAAGCCGCCGCGATCGCCGCCGCCAAAGCCGCCACGGTCACCACCGCCAAAGCCACCGCCGCGATTGCCGCCGCCGAAGCCGCCGCGATCGCCACCGCCAAAGCCACCACGGTCACCAAAACCGCCGCCGCTAAAGCCGCCGCCACCGCCGTAGGGATCGAAGCCGCCCTCGTCGCCAAAACCGTCGCGCTTGTCCCTGCCGCGACCGCGCCGCCCTCTGTCAAAACCCATAGAAATCAATAGACCTTCAATCCGCCCCAACCTTCACGGCACCGCAAGCCGGACGCGGGAGCCG
>NZ_NCII01000002.1 GCF_002256775.1 Novosphingobium sp. 17-62-19
CATCACGTTGCCCCCTATGGCAGCATGATCAACCCGGCTTGGCCGGAGATCGCTAAGGCTACGCCGGCGAACCTACACCACCATATGGGACACGACCTGGATTCCAGACAGGGACTTTATCGAAAGCGACCTGATACAGTGGAGCGAAGCGGTGTTCGCTTCGCGCCGCCGGGGTAGGAGCAAAGGCAAGTCAACCAAAGTAGGCGAGCGTAAGATCGCCGCCGAAGTCATCTCGCGTGGCGACGATGGCTGGGTGCAGCTCCTCGTGCGGCGCTGCGTCGTCACCAAGGACGATCAGGCCGGGCGGGCGATTGAGGTGTTCAGGAACGAAACCACCATCCGCCGCGCCCTCAAAACGATCCTGCGCGGCAACCCGGAGCGGTTGCCGTGGCCGGATGAGTCGGCACGCAAGGATTTGATTGCGAGCCGCGCGACGGCAAAGTCGCGGTTTACCCGAGATAATAACGACTAAAGGCGTTTCTTCGTTTTATCGAAGATGATTTGGCCGATTGATCGTCCGCGACCTGATGCCTCTGTTTCGCCAGCGGCTGAGGCAACAGCCCTCGCGGAAAGACGCGATTATGGGGGCGCTTGAAGCTCTGCGCGCCAATTTCCCATACCCGCTTGGCCGGATTCCACGACCGGGGAGCACCAGCGGTGCGTCGGGGAACACGGCAGTAACGCGAAAGCCCTGTTGCATCGGCCATCGAACTCGATGGCTTTAACGATGCGGGCTAGCGTTTGGGCCGGGACGGTTTTTCCGTCTGCTTGGCCTTGATAGATTCAACAGCTTTCGCCTTGGCTTCCAGCTCGTCAATCTCGGCGTTCATTTCGACGTGCATGGCGTCCCATCCGCCAATGCCCATCAACACACGGTCGGCATGTTTGATGGTGTTCACATGGCCATAGTGCTGTTCGATCATTTTGACGGAAGTGCCCATCTGTTGGGCGAGGATATAGACATCGACCCCGGCTGACAGCCGGAGGGTGGCGTAGGTATGGCGGAAACAGTAGGTCGTGCGGGGAATGCCGCTCGGGCCTTCGCGAAGATCGGTGTATTTCAATAATTCTTCGACGGTATCACGATAGAGCCATTTGGCGGGTTTGCCGTTGATGATCGTAAAGACATGGTCGTCGGGCTTGGTGGCCTTGGAAAGCTCGCGCACCCGGTCAAGGTATTTGGCGACACTGACCGGGGCAATCAGCTTGCGGGTTTTGCCCTTGCCCTGAACATAAAGGACAAGGATTTCCTGACCGTCCTTGTCCTTGGCGGTGGTGATGTCCCGCCAGCGTAGGTTCTTCGCCTCGGGCGGGCGCATCCCTGTGTTGCACATGATGAGGATAAAATTGTAGCAGATTTGGCGATACCAGACGCCCTGCGGCGTGGTCGCCTCCTTCATCCATTTGCGCCCCTTCGTATGCAGCTTGCGGTATTCCTCAAGCGTGAACTCGTCGCGGCGATTGGATTTGAGTTTCGGCA
This sequence comes from Novosphingobium sp. 17-62-19, assembly GCF_002256775.1. Lineage (GTDB taxonomy): Bacteria > Pseudomonadota > Alphaproteobacteria > Sphingomonadales > Sphingomonadaceae > Novosphingobium. The sequence continues at coordinate 1,481 of NZ_NCII01000002.1, forward strand.
TCCCTTCAAAGCGGTGGTGCGCGGGCACATACCGCTTGCTGATAGCGAAATTCATAATGGCAGCGAAAATGGTCATCTCGATACGAATGGTTGAATCGCTGATGACGCCTTTGCGGCGGCCTTCGCCGTTTTCCCGTCGCCACAGCGGATAGTCGGCCCAACGATCCTGCGTAACCAAGTGAATCTGTGTGCTGCCGACATAAGCCTTGAGGGGGCCGTCGATCTTGCTTCTGATATTTCTTGAGCGGGCTTTGCTGACTTCGCCTGCATTGGCGCGGCGTTGTTGGGCGTCGGCATATTCCTCCGCCACCTGTGAAAAGGGGCGATTGAATACGGGAACGTCGTGTTTCACTCGAAAACGAATATCGGCATATTCGTCCAGCGCTCTGTCACGCGCCGCCTGCCTGTCAGCCGTGCGGAGCGAGATTGTCTTGTAGCGGTCCTCGTTCTGGATTCTGACACGGCAATAGTAGTTATCGTGCCCGACATCGCCGCGCCGGAAGATAATAAGGCCCGGTTTGACCTGCTCTTTATCGAGGATGAAATTCATTTCCCTGCTTCCTACTGTGCAGAAACTGTGCAGAATAGCGGGGTAAGTGATTGATTCCCCGTGCCTGTGCAGGTTCTGTGTAGGCCATTATAGCAAAAAATAGTGAGTAATTGTAGTGGTTTATTGTATTACCTTCACCCGCTCCATTTCCCTGTCCGTCAATGTTCGTGTCCACGCGCTAAGGCACACATGCCCGGCTACCGACCGATGCAATCTGCGCAGCGTCAGGACCAGTATCGCTGGTGAATCTGCGTGATCTTTGTCCGGTCTGCTTCGGCAGTCATGGCGGCATGGGCGCGGGCGTAGGCTTCAGTGGCGGCGGCCTTGCAATCGGGCTTTGCCGCGGGGGTTGGTTCGGCCAGAGCGGCCAGGGATTTCTGCAGCCTGATCGCCACTTCGATCAGCGCGGCGCCATCACGCGCGATGGGGCGGTAGAGGTCTTCGAGCATTTCGGAAAAGGACAGGGGCGGCACGATCAGCTTGTCAGAAGCCGCATGGTCTTCATCGGGCTGCATCGTTGCCATGACGGCGAGAACGCGGGTGCCGGCTTCCAGAACGGAAATCGCCGTGCCGGGATCGTTGACAGCAGGCGACAGGGCGCGCGACGCGATTTCCGAAAGGACGACCAGCCCGAAGCGCGGATCGGAATCAAACGCGCGGTCATGGGCAATGGTAAAGGCCGATTGCAGACGTTCCATCTGGCTGCAATCAGGCTTTGCCACGGTCCATGCCACCATGCGCGCCGGATCGGCCATGATTCCCGGCATGGCCGACAGGAAAATGGTGGCGTTCAGATCATCTGCCACTTCGCGCAACGTCGCAAAGTCGACGTGGGTAATACGGCCGATCTCCTCAAGGTGGATGCGAGTGGCGCCATCGGGCACCGGTCGGCGCAGGCGGGGGCCGAAATGCGGCGGTTGGCCCATTACCTGCGCGGCCTTGAGCGTTGCGGCTTCGACCCGGTCGATCGTGTCGTTCACCCTGCCGAAGCGGGTGATGTGTTCGATCCAGCGCAGAAAGGTGATGACGATGTTGGCGATGACCAGAATTGTCCCGCCAAACAGGATCACGCGCCCGGTTTCGCCATAAAAGTCGGTCGAAAGCGCGATGATGCCCACGATGGCGAACAGGAAGCTGCCAAGGAATGTGGCAAGTGCGTTCTGCGCGGTCGAATCCTCGACCAGCAGTTGCACGGCCCGTGGCGTGATGTTGCTGGTGGCGCCGGAATAGGCGCTGACCATGGCCGTGAGCGAAAAGGTGGTGACGGCCAACATGCTGGATGCCAGCACATTGAGAATGTTGTCGACCGACTGCGCGCCAACTTTTGTGGCAAAGGCATATGGGATGATTTCGCCAGCGACCGCACTGGCCAGCGCAAGGATGATCGCAAAAATGCAGAACAGGGCTGCGCGAAACCACATGCGGCGGGTCAATAGCCGCAACGCCCATTGCCATCTGTTCACTGGTGCCCCCCCGAAATGCCCTGTCCGTTTCAACAACCGTGCGGGTCGGTTGGTTCCCCGCCAGCAGTGACGGCTACCTTTGCGCGGGCAATGACTGGCGATTGGACACGAGGCTGGATTCTGGCCGGATCGCCGCCATCGAGGCTGCCTGGCCTTTCGCCAGCGCTCGTCCGATCAGCAGCAGCGCCGGGCCATCGCCCAATGCGGTGCGGGCCACCAGCGGCAGCAGATCGAGACGGGTGTGAAAGTGGCGCTCCTCCGGCAGGCTGGCGGATTCGACGAGCGCCACCGGCGTGTCCGCAGGCAGGCCCGCCGCAATCAGGTTGCGTGAGACGTCGGTGGCTGCTGCCTTGCCCATGTAAACCGCCAGCGTCGCTTCGGGATCGGCCAGCGTGGCCCAATCCAGATCGAGCGCTTCGCCAGCGCGGGCGTGTGCGGTTACGAACGTCAGCTTGCGTGCCAAGCCGCGCAGGGTGAGCGATGCGCCAAGGCTTGCCGCTGCCGCGCTTGCCGCCGTCACGCCGGGGCAGATGCGCACTGCCACGCCCGCAGCGTGGCAGGCGTCCAGTTCTTCGGTCGCGCGGCCAAAGATCGCCGGATCGCCGCCTTTCAGCCGCACCACACGCTCCCCGGAAAGGGCTGCCGCCACGATCAGCCTGTCGATGGTGCCTTGATCCTTCGAGTGTCGCCCGGACCGCTTGCCCACATGCACGAGTCGTGTGCCGGGTGCTGCCATGTCCAGCACGCCTGTTCCCACCAGCGCATCGTGGAACACCACGGTTGCCATGCCGATCAGGCGTTCGGCCTTGCGCGTGAGCAGTTCGGGATCGCCCGGGCCCGCGCCGACCAGCCACACCGTTCCGTCGGGAAAGTCGCTCATTCCGCAGCCTCCACCAGTGTCTCGTTCCATTCGCGCAGCATCCGGGCGATGGCCGGGCGGCACGATCCGCAATTGGTTCCCGCACCGCAGGCCTTGCCCACATCGGCCACCGTGCCCGCGCCCTGTTCCACCACGGCGAGGAGCTGCTTCGCGCCGATCCCATGGCACACACAGACCACCGGTCCGCGATCCGGGGCAGGGGCGCTGGGCCGCGCGGCTAGCAGTTCGGGCAGGGCCGCACCGCCTGCGCCAAGCTGGGATGAAATCCACTCCCGAGCGGGGAGTTGCCCGGTGCGCGTCACGTAGAGTGCGGCCTTGAGCATTCCGCCCGCGTCCAGCACCGCCAGCCGCCGCATCCCGCGCGCCATGTCGACCGCCTCCACGCGCTCACCCGCAGGCAGCAGCACATCAGCGTCCACCGCGCCATCGCCCGCCAGCTCATAAAGCCAGCCCCCCGCGATGGCCGAACGGCTCCACCAAGCCAGCCCTTGCGGCGCAATCGCATCATGCCGCACCAGAAACGCGCGCCAATCGCTCGCCACCGGTTCAATCCGGCAGGCATTGTTCTTGAAACCGGGCTGGCCGGAGACGGGATCAACCGACTGATCAGGAAGCACATTCCCGCGCCCGCCGCTGGCCATCGCATCGGTCCAGTGCATCGGCACGAACACCTGCCCCCGCGCTTGCGCCTCAGTCACAGACACGCGGAACACCGACGCGCCTGAAGCCGTCACCACCCGCGCCAGACCGCCATCTGCAAGACCCGCCGCATCAGCCGGATGCACTTCCAGCAAAGGCTCGCGCCGATGCTGCGCCAATGTGGGCGAAAGACCCGTGCGCGTCATCGTGTGCCACTGGTCGCGATAACGCCCGGTGTTGAGCCGCAGCGGATAGTCGGGATCGGCCTCACGCACCCGCGCCTCCACCGGCACATGGCGCATCGCACGCCCCGCCATCGGATGCCGCCCGCCCCACAGGAACGGCTCCATCGCCTCGTATTCCGCGTCAGAAAGCCCGGCCTTGTCGATCAGGTCCAGCACCTTGCCGTGCTTCACCGCCAGCGCCGTCATCGCCGCATATTCGCGGAACACGCCCGCGGCGTTGGTCCAATCAAACCCGGCAAAGCCCATCCGCTGCGCTACATCGCCAATGATCGCCCAATCTGCGCGCGCTTCTCCCGGCGCGGCAAACAGTGCGCGCTGGCGGCTAATGCGGCGCTCCGAATTGGTCACCGTCCCGTCCTTCTCGCCCCACGCCAGCGCGGGCAGACGAACATGCGCGAGCTTCGCAGTATCGGTATCGGCAATCACGTCGGACACGATCACCGTCTCGCACCGTGCCAAGGCCTCGCGCACAAAGCCCGCATCGGGCATCGAAACAGCGGGGTTCGTCGCCATCACCCACAGGAACTTCACGCGCCCGTCATGCACCGCGCGAAACAGGTCCACCGCCTTAAGCCCCGGCCCGCTGCAGATGCGCGGCGCTTGCCAAAACGCCGCCACATCGGCGCGCTCCTCACCGGAAAAGCCCAGATGGCACGCCAGCATATTGGCCAGCCCACCCACCTCGCGCCCGCCCATCGCATTGGGCTGCCCGGTCATCGAAAACGGCCCCGCGCCGGGCATATTGATCCGCCCCATCGCCAGATGCAGATTGATGATCGCATTACCCTTGTCCGTCCCCGCAACAGACTGGTTCGCCCCCATCGAAAATACCGTCACCATGCGCGGATGCGCAGCGACAAGATCGGCAAGCGCGGTAAACGTCTCAGCCGAAACGCCACCGTTCTCCCCTCCCGCAGGCGGGAGGGGTTGGGGGAGGGCATGTTCATCCACCAACCCCCGCGCCGCCATCTCCACCAACAGCGCGTTGAACAACCCCACATCGCCATCCGGCAGCACCGGCACAAACAAGTCGGCCTGCTCAGCGGTCTCGGTCCGGCGCGGGTCGATCACCACGATCTTCGTGCCGCGCTTTTCCCGCGCGGCCTCGATCCGCTGCCAGATCACCGGATGGCACCACGCGGTGTTCGATCCCACCAGCAGGATCAGGTCCGCCTCATCCAGATCGTCATAAGTGACCGGTACGATATCCTCACCAAACGCGCGATTGTGCGCCGCCACCGCGCTCGCCATGCACAGGCGCGAATTGGTGTCGATGTTGGCACTGCCGACGAACCCCTTCATCAGCTTGTTGGCGACATAGTAGTCCTCGGTCAGCAACTGGCCCGAGACGTAAAGCGCCACGCTGTCAGGCCCATGCTCGGCAATGCAAGCCCGCATCCTGTCCGCCACCAGATCCAGCGTCTCATCCCACCCGGCGCGACGTTCCCCGATCATCGGGTGCAGCAGTCTGCCATCGAGCGAGACTGTTTCTCCCAGATGTGTGCCTTTTGAACACAACTTGCCGAAGTTGGCCGGATGCGCCGCATCGCCCCGGATGGTGACGCAACGCTCGCCCATCACCTCGGCAGCGATGCCGCAGCCAACGCCGCAATAGGCGCAAGTGGTGCGGATCATGCCCATCTTCCCCGGCACGGGGAGGGGGACCGCCGCAGGCGGTGGAGGGGGCTATCCCCCTCGCGCCACCAAGCGGGCAAGCACCGTTGAAAGCGATACCCCCCTCCACCACCAGCTGCGCTGGCGGTCCCCCTCCCCGTAGCGGGGAGGAAGGTCGCGCAAATGCTCCTCACGCTGCCCGCTTCCCCACCACGGCAGAGCGCAGCAGATACATCCGCCCCGCGTCCACCTTCATCGGAATGGTGGGAACGCACCCCTTGTCTTCGCCGAGCGCTTCACCGGTCTTCAGCGAGATATTCCAGTTGTGCAGCGGGCAGGTCACCACGTTATCGTGAACGATCCCTTGCGAAAGCGGTCCCTGCTTGTGCGGGCACTTGTTCACCAGCGCATAGAACTCGTTCTTCTGCGTGCGGAACACCGCGATTTCGTCAAAGCCCACCACCGGCAGCGTGCGCGCGGTGCCGGGGGTGATCTGGTCCACCGAACCGATGTCGAGCCAATCGCCGATCATTGCGCATACTCCGTGATCGAAAGGGGCCGCACTTCGGCCAGATGCTGGTGCAGATCGGCGTCCTTGCCCGCCACGCGCTCGGCCCACGGGTCGTCCTGACAGAAGGTTTGCGAATAGCGGAACCGCGCTGCGAGGCGCTTTACGCTGTCCGCATCATCGAACAGCCCGGCCTTCACATGGTCCAGGCCCACGCGCTCGATCCACGGCGCGGTGCGCTCCAGATAGTGCGCCTGTTCGCGGTAAAGCTGGATGAAGGCCGCACACACGTCCATCACTTCGGCCTCGGTCGCCACCTTGCACAGCAGGTCGGTGGCGCGCACTTTGATCCCGCCGTTGCCGCCAACGTGCAGTTCGTAGCCGGAGTCCACGCAGACCACGCCGAAGTCCTTGATCGTCGCTTCCGCGCAGTTTCGGGGGCAGCCGGATACCGCGATCTTGAACTTGTGGGGCATCCACGATCCCCAGGTCATCCGCTCCAGCTTCACGCCAAGGCCGGTGGAATCCTGCGTGCCAAAGCGGCACCATTCGCTGCCAACGCAGGTCTTCACCGTGCGCAAGCTCTTGCCATAGGCGTGGCCCGAAACCATGCCCGCCGCGTTCAGATCGGCCCACACCGCAGGCAGGTCTTCCTTCTTGATCCCGAAAATGTCCAACCGCTGGCCGCCGGTAACCTTGACCATCGGCGCGTTGAACTTCTCCACCACATCGGCGATCGCGCGCAATTCACGCGGGTTGGTGAGGCCCCCCCACATGCGCGGCACCACCGAATATGTGCCGTCCTTCTGGATATTGGCGTGAAGGCGCTCGTTCACGAAGCGGCTCTTCTGGTCGTCCTCATACTCGCCCGGCCATGCGCAGAGCAGGTAGTAGTTGAGCGCAGGGCGGCACGATGAGCAGCCATCCGGCGTGGTCCAGTGCAGTTCCTGCATCGCTTGCGGGATGGACCGCAGCGACTTTTCACCAATCAGGCGGCGCACATCATCGTGGCTGAAGCTGGTGCATTTGCACATTGTCTTCGGCCCCGACTGCACCTCGCCGCCCAGCGTCAGCGCCAGCAGGCTTTCGACGAGGCCAGTGCATGATCCGCAACTTGCCGAAGCCTTGCAGGTGCTGCGCACCGCATCAAGGCTGCACGCGCCTGCGTTGATCGTCTCGATCACTTTGCCCTTGGAAACGCCGTTGCAGCCGCAGATTTCTGCGTCGTCCGAAAGTGCTGCAACGGCGGCATTAGGGTCCAGCAGGGCGCCCCCGCTGGCGAAAGCCTGACCAAAGATCAGCGCTTCGCGGATGTCGGAGATGTCCTCACCCTTTTTCAGCAGGTCGAAGTACCAGTTCCCGTCCGCCGTATCACCATAGAGCACCGCGCCGACCAGCCGGTTGTCCTTCACAACCACGCGCTTGTAGACCCCGCGCGCAGCATCGCGCATCACGATGTCTTCGGCTCCATCCCCGCCTGAAAAGTCCCCGGCGGAAAACAGGTCGATCCCTGAAACCTTCAGCTTGGTAGACGTGACCGAACCTTCATAACCCGAAGGCTGCTGACAAGCCGCATCGGCGAGCGCCCGGCACATGTCCCACAGCGGTGCCACCAGGCCATAGCAGGCCCCGCGATGCTGCACGCATTCACCCACCGCCATGATCGCCGGGTCGCTCGTCACCATGTGGTCGTCCACCACGATGCCGCGCTCCACCTCGATCCCGGCCGATTTGGCCAGCGTGGTGCCGGGGCGAATGCCCACGGCCATCACCACGATATCGGCGTCAAAGGTGCGCCCATCCTTCAGGCGGACAGCGGAAACTTGGCCATCGCGCCCAACGATTTCAGCGGTATCGCCGCCGGTCACAATGGTCTGACCGCGCCGCTCCAGTTCGGTTTTCAGCAGGTATCCCGCCGCTTCATCCAGCTGGCGTTCCATCAGCGTGGGCATAAGGTGAACGACGGTGACCTTCATGCCACGAAGCGAGAGGCCATGCGCTGCCTCCAGCCCGAGCAGGCCACCGCCGATCACCACTGCGCTGCCGCCCTTTTCAGCAGCGGTCAGCATCTTGTCCACGTCATCCAGATCACGGAACGTCACCACGCCCGCCAGATCCTTGCCCGGCACCGGGATGATAAACGGGTCGGATCCTGTCGCAATCAGCAGCCGGTCATAAGGCTCCACCCGGCCGGATTTCGCCACCACGGTCTGGGTTGCGCGGTCGATGGACACCACCGGATCGCCCGAAACCAGCGTGATCGCGTTGTCGGTGTACCAGTCGTCACTATTGATGACGATGTCCTCAAACGCCTTCTCTCCGGCGAGCACCGGGGAAAGCATGATGCGGTTGTAATTCACCCGCGGCTCCGCGCCGAAGATCGTCACATCGAAGCGGGCGGAATCGAGGGCGAGAATTTCCTCCACCGCGCGGCACCCGGCCATACCGTTGCCGATCACCACAAGCCGCTCCTTCACAGGCGCGGTGTTGTCCTTGTCCATCAGGGTCGAAGGCGCGTTCAATTCCGTAATCCTTGGCAAAACGCGCAACACGAAAAAGCCGCCCGAACGCATCCCGAAATTGGGAGGTCTGGGCGGCGACATTGCCACGCGATGTTGATTGTTCAGGCTTTGCGCTAAATCGCCCGACCTTGGGCGGCACATCGGCCTTCGTTCACTTGGCTAACCGATTCGGGCACTGCACTGCAAGCGTTATTTTGCAGTGCAGCACGTCCATCCTTCGACAGGCTCAGGATGAGCGGACTTCGACAGGCTCAGGATGAGCGGGGGAGATAGTCCAACGCCCACAAACCCGCTCATGCTGAGCCTGTCGAAGCACCCGCACAACCCATCAAGGCAAAATCAAAACGCCACCTCAGCCTGCAACCACAAGATTTCCCGATCCACGCCAAACCTGTCGGCGTTGTAGTTGGCATACTTCACCAGCCAGCCCACTTTCTTGGTCTTGAAGCCAAGGCTGGCGTCCCATTCGCTGCCGAACTTCACGCCGCCCACATCGCTGCGGAACTCATGATAGGTCACGTTTGCGTTAAGTCCCTGAACAGCCTTCGCTTTCGGGAAGACCTTGGCCAGCGTCACGTAGTAATCCTCAAGCCCGTTGCCCGGCGTGGTCAGGAACAGGTCGGCCCAGCCGTTGAACTTGTGCAGCGTGGCCAAGGGCGTCTGGAAGGATTTGCCCACGGCCTTGTCCGCGCCCAGCTTTTCGTAGCCGCCGGTCAGGGTAAAGCCTTGATAACCCAGCCCAAGTTCGCCCAGAACGTAGTCCGCTTCATAGGCCACCGGCGCGCTGCCGATGCCCGATTGGCGAGCGTAGCTGGCCAGCACGTTCAGCTTCAGCGTCTTGGACAGGGGGAAGCTGCCCGAAACGCGCCCGCCATAGGTCTGTGACGAGTTGGTGAAGGCAAAAGCTTCACCATAATCAAGGATATAGGAGAACGCCTTGACGGCCACCGGTCCCAACTTGGTCCCGGCCTGCAGGAACACGAAGTCCCCGTCCATCGACCGGCGCGGCCCGGCTTCGGACCCGAAGATCGAATCCTGCTGGATCGCGTAAGTGCCATCAAAGCTTACCGGCCCAACGGTCGCCTCGGCGCGCACGGCATCGAAGGTCTGTTCATTCTGCCGCCAACCCACCGACCCCACAAAGCGTTGATCATCAAGGTTTATCCGCTGCCGCCCGACAGTCAGCGCAAAGTCCTTTACCTTGTACATGATCTGCGCGCGGTTGAGATCGATGCTTTCAGGATCGGCCACCACGCCAAACTGCGGGCGGCGCTGTGCACTGCCGGCCAGCAGGAATGGGAAGGCATTGTATTCGTTGTTCAATCCCAGCGTGCCTTCAGCTTCAACCAGCACCGAAAGGTGCGAAGGTGCGTGCTTCAACTCCAACCCGGTGCGCAACCGCACGGTCAGCGCATTGGCGTCGACGGTCGGTTGATCGACGCCTTCGTAGCGAATGCGCGCGTCGATGATCGGATCGAGCGTCAGGCCATCGGCGACCGGAATCGGATCACCGAAAGCGGGTTTTCCGGCGGCGTGCGCAGGATGTGCGAGTGCAATCGACGACGCGAGCAGCGCCGCCGCGAATGTGGTCTTCTTCATGTTCCCTGAACCCCCTCAAAAAGGCCGGCCAGGCATCCTCTCGTGCGCCTCAGGTGCGCTTAGGTGCTTCTTAGGTGCATTTTGGTGCACTTCAGGCCGCGTTCGATTTCGGGCCGTGATCGTACTCCGCAAGGAAGTGCAAGACCTCCTGACGGTAGGCGTAAAACATTGGATGTTTTAGCAATTCCTTGCGGTCGCGCGGGCGCGGCAGGTCCACTTTCAGCACCTTGCCGATGGTCGCGTTCGGCCCATTGGTCATCATCACCACACGGTCGGCCAGAAGGATCGCTTCATCGACATCGTGGGTCACCATGATGGCGGTCACCTTCGTGCGGTTCCACACTTCGACCAGCACGTCCTGCAAATCCCAGCGCGTAAGGCTGTCCAACATGCCGAAAGGCTCGTCGAGGAGCAGCAGGCGCGGGCTGAGCGCGAAGGCGCGGGCGATGCCCACGCGCTGGCGCATCCCGTTGGACATTTCTGCCGCCATCTTGTCACGCGCATCGGCAAGGCCCACACGCTCAAGATAGTAGTCGATGATTTCCCTGCGTTCCGAACGGGTTGCGTGCGGATAGACCCGTTCCACCCCCAGCGCCACGTTCTGCCGCGCGGTGAGCCAGGGCATCAGGCTGGGCGATTGGAACACCACCGCCTTGTCCGGCCCAGCGACGTCGATTTCGCGGTTATCGAGGATGATGCCGCCCTTGCTGATTGCGTTCAGGCCCGCCGCCATCGTCAGCACGGTGGACTTTCCGCAGCCCGAATGGCCGATTAGTGAGACGAATTCGCCCTTGTCCATCAACAGGTTGAAGTCTTCAACCACAGTCAGTGGACCCTTGGGCGTCGGGTAGACCTTGCCCAGTTTCCAGAACTCCATGTACCGCCGCGTCGCGCCTTTCTTCGCCGCATCCTGATAGGCCTTGGGCGGCGGTGCGAGATCGAGCGGGGTGACGTTGGGCAAGTGGCCGAAGTCACTCCCCTTGGCGGCTTTCTCCCCCGCCAAGCCGCCGAGATAGGTGACGATCTCGGTGCGAAGGGACTGAAATTCCACGCTATCGTTCACCGCTTCCCGATCACGTGGGCGGGGCAGGTTCACCGGGAAAATCCGGCCGATGTGCGCCGCAGGAGCAGGCGTCAACACGGCGACCCGGTCCGCCAGCAGCAGCGCTTCGTCCACGTCGTTGGTGACGAGGATGATCGTGCGCTTTTCCTCCTCGCGGATGCGGTCGATCTCGTCCTGCAACTTGGCGCGGGTGAGGGCGTCGAGTGCCGAAAGTGGTTCATCCAGAAGGAGAATTTCAGGTTCCATCGCCAGGGCGCGGGCCACCGCAACACGCTGGCGCATTCCGCCCGAAAGCTGCGCAGGCTTGCGGTCCATCGCATGGCCAAGGCCGACCAGTTCAACCTTCTGCCGCACCAGATCGGCGCGCGTCTGCTTGCTGCGGTCCTTGTGGACCGAGTCCACGGCGAGCGCGACGTTCTGTTCGACCGTCAACCACGGGAACAGCGAGTAGGACTGGAACACAAGGCCACGATCCTTGTCCGGTCCGTCAATCGCCTTGCCGCGCAGCAGGATTTCGCCTGCATCGGGTTCGACAAGGCCAGCGATGGCCGAGATCAGCGTGGTCTTGCCTGCGCCGGAGAAGCCGAGGATGGCGATGAATTCGCCTTCCTCAACATCGAGGTCGATGCCGCCGAGGACTTCTGAAACGCCGCCCGCCTTGCCGGTGTAGCTTTTGCAGACATTGTTGAGCGAGAGGATCGTGGCCATTTTCCGGGTTCCTCAGACGGTGCGGTTGCGGCTGACGAAGGCCTGCATGGCCATCATCACGCGGTCGAGCGCAAAGCCGATCAGGCCGATCACAACGACCGCGACCATGATGCGGGCCAGCGACTTTTCCGAACCGTTCTGGAATTCGTCCCACACGAACTTGCCGAGGCCGGGGTTCTGGCTGAGCATTTCTGCGGCAATCAGCACCATCCAGCCCGTGCCGAGCGACAGGCGCATACCGGTGAAGATGTAGGGCAGCGACGATGGCAGGACGAGGCGCGTGAGGCGGGCGAACCAGCCGAGGCGCAGCACGCGGCCCACGGCGATCAAATCCTTGTCGATGCTGGCAGTGCCGATGGCGGTGTTGATGAGCGTGGGCCAGAGCGAGCAGAGCATGACGACCACGGCGGAGATCACGAAGGCCTTGGGCAGGCTGGGATCATCGCTGACCATCGAGGCCGAGACGACCATCGTGACGATGGGCAGCCATGCCAGCGGGCTGACCGGGCGCATGATCTGCACGATCGGGTTGATGGCGGCGTTCACGCGGCGCGACATGCCTGCGACAAGGCCAAGCGGCACGGCGACAACGGTGGCCAGCAGGAAGCCCGCCGCCACGGTTTCAAGGCTGGTGACGATCTGGTCGATGAAAGTGGGCGGGCCGGTGAAGGCATAGCCAGCGGCCACGGATTCTGCCGCCGTGACGCGTGCTGCCTGATATTCCTCGATCAGGGCGAGGAACGCCGACCACACATCACCCGGCCCCGGCAGCGCGCCGAGAGAGGTTTGCACCAGCGGGGCGAGCAAGGCCCACAGCGCAAGGAAGCCGCCGATCCCGGCAAGCGGTGGCCATGCGGTTTCGAATGCGGCGCGCGGTTCGGGCAGTTTCAAGCCGAAGGGCAGCTTCAGGGCGGTGGTCACGGGGGCGCCTTCCTTCGTTACGGGGAGAAGGGGCGCGCCCTCCTCCTGATCCTGTGCCTTCTGATCCTTGGAGGGCGTAGCGAAGATTTCGTCCTTGCGCAGCGGAACGGCGTTCATTGATCTGATCCTTGGGTTACTTGACGCCTGCCGGGGTCACCGTCTGGCCCTGCTTCAGGCCGATGGTGAACTTGGCGAGGTAGGCGTTGGGCTGCTTGCCGTTGAAGGTCTGGCCATCAATGAAGCCCGACTGTTCGGGCTTGAAGCCATCGGTCTGCGGCACGGCGTCCTTGGGGATCACGCCCTGTTCGGCCAGTTCGCTGGCGGCGGCGAGATAGAGTTCCGGGCGATAGACGGCCTTGGCGGTGTCGAAATACCACTGGTCGGGCTTGTCTGCCGGGATCTGGCCCCAGCGGCGCATCTGCGTGAGGAACCACACGGCGTCCGAATAGAACGGATAGCCTGCGTTCTGTTTGAAGAAGATATTGAAGCCGGGGGCGGGGCGCGTGTCACCGGCGCCGAACGTGAACTGGCCGGTCATCGAGGCGGCTAGGACATCAGCATCGGCGCCCACGTAGTTCGACTTGCTGAGGATCTGCACCGCTTCGGCGCGGTTGGCGCCATTTTCGGCATCAAGCCATTGCTGGGCCTTGATAATGGCGCGGAGCAGGGCCTTGACGGTCTTGGGGTTCTTTTCGGCAAAGGCGGCGGTCAGGCCGAGAACCTTTTCGGGATTTTCGGGGAAGATTTCGGCATCGGTGATAACCGGCACGCCGATCTTCTTTTTGACCGCCGCCTGGTTCCACGGTTCACCGACCGAATAGCCGTCAATCGTGCCTGCTTCCATCGTGGAGGGCATCTGCGGCGGCGGGGTGACCGAAAGCTGCATCTGGGCAGACGTGGTTCCGGCAACATCGCCGGGGAGATAAAACCCGGGGTTGATACCGCCAGCGGCCAGCCAATAGCGCAGTTCATAGTTGTGCGGGCTGGTGGGAAAAACCATGCCCCACTTGAGCGGCATGTCCTTCAGCACGGCGGCGGAGATCGGGTGGGTGACCTTGCCGTCAGTGCCCTTGGGCAGCTTGGGTTCGATTTGCGCCCACACCTTGTTTGATACGGTGATGGCATTGCCGTTAAGGTCGAGGCTGAGCGGGGCGATCAAGGGAACCTTGCCGCCGAAGCCTGCGGCAGTGGCGATGGCCTGACCTGCCAGCATGTGCGCGCCATCAAGCTGGCCGCTGCTGACGCCATCGACCAGAACCTTCCAGTTGGCCTGCGGTTCAAGCGTGACGCTGAGGCCTTCTTCGCGGAAGAAGCCCTTTTCCTGCGCGATGGCGAGCGGGGCCATGTCGGTCAGCTTGATGAAGCCGAGTTTGAGGGCGGGCTTTTCGAGGCCATTGGCAGCGGCGGCGGGCTTTTCCGGCGCGTCGGCGCTTTTGCCGCAGCTGGCCAGTGCGATCCCGGCGAGCAGCGCTGCGACCATGTTGCGCCGTTTGAAGTTGATCCGTCCGTTCATTTTCGACCACCCCTCGAAAGTGACGTGCCAAACGCGAAAAAGCCGCCCGAACGCATCCCGAAATGGGAGGTCTGGGCGGCGACGTTGCCACGCGATGAAATTGCTGAGCCGGGTTGTGATGTTTCCGACCATCCTTGGGCGGCACCACTCGGCTTGGCATGAAAGCTATGTGATTCGGCTGCCATTCGGCAAGCTCTTTTTGCACCGCAATAGAATTTTATGCGGAGCGCTGCCCCTGTATGTAGGATTCGAGCAACACCGGGTCGAACGGCTTACCATCGAAGAAGCTGTTGTTTTCCAACGTGATAAATCCCTGTTGCATCGACACAGAGGTGGGTCCGGCAAGGCTGCCTTCGACCTTGGAGCTGGCACCCGGTAACGGCTCTCCAGTGCCCAATAGTGCGCTGCGGTATAGATCGGGGCGGAATACGCGGGCGGCCTTGCGGGCATCGGCGGAGTCGAACTCCAGACCGTCCCAGCGCACCATCTGGCTGTAGAGCCATTCTGCCTGGCTGACCCATGGGAAGTTTGCGGCCTCACGGTGCTGGAACATGAAATCGGGATAGTGCAGAAGTTCGCCGCCCTGCCGGAGCAGGAGCCGGTCTGAAATGGCGCGGCGGATCAGGGTGGCGTCGCCATCGAGGTACTCTGCCCGCGCCAGAATCGCCGCGTTGGTTTCAAGATTGGCGGGATCGACGAAGTGTTCGCCCGCCTTGCGCAGCGCGCGGACCAGCGCTTCGGCCTGCGGGCGGCGCGCTTCCATCACCGGTTCGCGGAAGGCGAGGACTTTTTCCACGCCGCGCCGCCAGATTTGCGCGGTAACCAGCACGATCTCGCCGGTGCCGCGCTCCACCGCCACGCTGTTCCACGGTTCGCCCACGCAGATCGCATCAACTTCGCCAAATTCGAGCGCATCGGCGCAGAACGGCGGGGCGACGGTGGTGATTTCCACGTCTATGTCGGGGCGAATGCCGCAGGCGGCGAGCCAGTACCGAAGCATGTAATTGTGGCTGGAATAGCGGTGAACCACGCCGAAGCGCAGCTTCTGGCCGGAGGCTGCGATATGGGCCTTCAGCGCAGCGCCTACTGCCGCCGGTTCGCCCAAGCCGCCCGCCGGGTTTACCGCGCGCGCCAGATCGGGCCGCATCGTCACCGCATTGCCATTGAGGCCCAGCACGAAGGGCACCGAAAGCGGCTGCGCGGGGCGGCCGCGTCCCAGTGTGGTGGCAATGGCCAGCGGGGCGACCATGTGGGCGGCATCGCTGTGGCCATAGAGCAGGCGATCAAGCACCGTGGCCCAGCTCATGTCACGCACTAGGCGCAGCGACAGGCCCTCGGCCTCGGCAAAGCCGTGTTCACGTGCGAGGATGGGCAGGCAGGCATCGACCAGTGGGAGGAAGCCTATGGTCAGTTCGCCATTCGTGGCGTCTTCGGCCATCATTTCCCCCCCATCAACTGGTGCGCGGTGACGACTGCCTCGGCAATGTCGGCAATGCGTTTGCCCTGATTCATCGCGGTTTTGCGCAGTTCGGAATAGGCCTGCGGTTCGGTGAAGCCGCGGCTGTCCATCAGGATGCGCTTGGCTTTGGCAATCACTTCATGGTCCGCCAGCTTGCCCTTGGCCTCTGCCAGATCGGACTGGAGCCGGGAGAAGGCGTTGAAGCGGCGCACGGCCAGATCGAGGATCGGGCGGATGCGGTGCGGGGCAAGGCCATCGACCACATAGGATGAGACGCCTGCATCGACCGAGGCGGCAATCGATTCCTCGTCGCTTTCATCCACGAACATGGCGATGGGGCGGCCCAGCACGCGGCTGACGGCGAAGTATTCTTCAAGCACATCGCGCGAGGGGTTGCCTAGATCCATCAGCACGATGTCTGGCCCGATTTCACCGATGCGAGCGACGAGGCCGCGCCGCTCGGTGACTACGAAAATCTCGCAATCGTCAAGCGCGGCAAGGCCTTCACGGATCACGGCTGCGCGGCTGGCGCTTTCATCGACGATGGCAATCCGCATATGCGCCTAGTGCGCGGGGCGGCCCCGCGTTTCAAGGCGATTCGTGCTCACGTCAGTTTCCGACCAGCACGAAGGGTGCCCACGTGGCGGGATGGGCCGCGCCTGCGAGCTTTTTGTCGGCGATGATGGCCAGTTGTGCGCGGCGCAGGGCTTCGGCGCGGGACAGGCCCTTGGCCGCGCCGTTCAGCGTATCGAGCGTGAGGCGGCTGGCCACATCATCGCGGACCGGCCAGTGCGACAGGAGCAGCGAGCGTGCACCTGCTGCCACGAACGAGCGGGCGAGGCCGGAGAATGTTGGCGCGCTTTCACCGTCGCCCGCGCTGGTATCGCAGGCGGACAGGATCACCCAATCGGCATCGAGCCGAAGTTTGGCGATTTCAGACGCGGTCAGCAGGCCGTCGTCGGCCTCGGTCGGCTGATCGGGCGGGGTCAGGACCAGCGCAGGCTCCACCAGATCGCGAAATGCGCCGCCGACAAGGCCATGCGTGGCAAAGGCGATGACGCTGGCCAGATGGAGCGGGGCGGCTTTGACCGCCGTTTCGGTGGCGTCTGCGCCGATCAGGAGCGCGGGCTGGCCGGGGAAGCCGCTGGCCATGCTGCGCAGTTCCTCTGCCGCACCGGGCAGGCTGGCAAGCTGGCGCAGTGCCCGCGTGCTGGTATCGCCAGAGCGGAGCAGGGGGGCGGCGCGCGTGGCAAGGCGTACCGGCTCACCCAACACGGGTGCGCCGATCCCGGCGAAACTGCGTGCTTTGCTGCCGCGCGGGTTTTCCGGCAGCGGCACGGCGGCAAGCGGGACCGATACCGCGTGGCTCTGCGCCAGCCAGCGGGTGCGGCGCAGGGCTTCGGGTGCATCGTCAGCGCCCTGTGGTGCCTGCGTGACAAGCGCGGCAAAGGGCAGGGCGGCGAGGCTGCCGGTGGCCAGAATGCGCAGATCGGGGGAGGATTTCACCGCATCGCGGATCGGCTGGGGGAACAGCGCCAGATAGAGTTCGTGCGCGGCGGTGCGATCAAACGCGCTTTTGCCATTGGCGACAAGGCCGCTTTCAATCGAGCTGCGCAACCGCTTTTCAAGGCCGAGCAGCGCGCGCGGCGCGATGGCGGTGGTGGCGATGACGGCCTTGCCCGGCGTGACGGCGAGGATGACGAGGCCGTCTTCATCCTGTCCGTAGAGGACCAACGCTTGATCTTTAGCCAACGAGGCCTGCGCGGCAGCAAGGGTGGCGGGTTCAACTGCTGTTTGCGCCGAATAGCCGGGGATCAGCGCGGCAAGCTGTGCGTCTTCTGCGCGGAGTTTTGCGTCGATTTCATCCAACTGGCGGCTGATGCCGGCGGCAGCTTCGCCTTTGCCCGCAACGACTTGCGCGTTGAGCGTGCGGCGCAGGCGTGCGCCATCGGTGGCGAGAGCCTGATAGCGGCGGATGGCTTCGGTGGCGGCGGGGCTGTCTGCCGCGCGGAGCAGGGTGAGGCTGGACATCGCGCTTTGCAGATCGCCAAGGTTGGCAAGTTGCAGCGCCTCGAACGCCTGCGCCGCATCGTCTGCCGACATGGCAAGGCGGGCGTGCTGAACGAACAGGAAGTGATACTGCTCGGCCAGCCGGGTTACTTCTGCGCGCGGCGTGGCGCGATCGAGCAGGCGGGCGCGGGCGGGGGCAAGAATCGCGCGCGCCCGTTGGAGCGCGCCAGCACTATCGCCCTTTTGTGCGGCGATGACTTCGGCAAAGACCAGACCGCCAAGCCGCCGGAAGTTTGAATCGAGTGCGCGATTTTGGAAGGCCGTGTTGGCATGGCTCAGCAGCGGCAAAGCATCGTCGGCACGATTGAGGGAAATATACTCGCGAGCGAGATTCACCTCAGCCAAGATGACATCGGGATGTTCGGGAGAAGTGGCGCGTTCCCGGCCGAGGCGCAGCGCCTTTTCACGCATGGCAAGCGACCCGGCTTTGTCGCCGCGCCACGCAGCCAGCCTGGCAAGCTGGCCAATGGCGGTCGCCACGATAGTCGTATAATTCTTGTCGTTGCTCTTCTCAAAAATTTCGGCGGCACGTTCGTAAAATGGCAGAGCCTCTTCCTTGTGCCCTGAATTATCGAGCGCAAATCCCAGGGCGCTGAGTGAAAAGGCGATGTCCGGGTGGCCTTCGGGATAGGCCTTGACCCGCAGATCAAGCGTCCGGCGTATGACCGGGATGGCTTGTGCATAAAGGCCGGAATCGCTGAGCGAACTGCCCAACTGGTTTAGCGCAGCCATAGTGACACGGTGGTCTTCGCCAAGATGCGTTTCAGCCCAGACCGCCGCCTCGCGCGCGGGCTCAATGGAAGAAGCCGTGTCGCCCGATTGCGTCAGCAGCGCGCCAAGGCTGAGGCCGTAGATCGCGGGATGCTCCAGATTCTCGCCGGAAAGGATCGCCTGGGCGCGGGCAATACGCAAAGCCTCGCGAACGCGGGGCAGTGCTTTCAGTGGTTCGCCTTGCCGGAATTCAACCAGCGCAAGGCCATAGAGTGCAGAAGCATACTCGATGCTCTCCTTGCCTGCGGTCTGTTCTGTCAATGTCAGTGCGCGCAGCTTGTAGCGCGTGGCAACGTCCAGCTTGCCCAGTGACGAATAGAGCGAGCCGATGTTGTTGACGAGTTCGGCACGATCAGGCGTCATCGGGTACTTGCCCCGGTCCAGATCGGCCTCAAGTCGCTGATAGATGTCCAGCGCCTCATCGGTACGGCCAAGCCAGAACAAGGCGTTCGCCCGACTTGCCTCGGCATAGATCAAATCGAGCGGGTCAACGTTTCGGGCCTTTCGCGCCTCGGCAAGCACGGCATCGATTTTTGCGAGGGCCTCGGCTGGTTTGCCAGAGGTATCCATGCTTTTTAGCGCTTTGACCTTATCGGCCAAAGTGGTGGCAGTGGCAGAATTGCCGGATTCGGCGGCGAGGCAAACGCTTGGCACCGCTGCTGCAAGCAACGCTGCCCAGATCAACTTCGACATCCGATTGTCCCCGGTTCAACGTAAGGTTGTTAGGGAGGAAGGGTTAACGGGAATTTACGGTAGTGCCAGCGTCATTCGACACATCGGCATCAGAAAAGGACGCCTAGCACCCGGCGGGTGGCGAAGTGTTCGAAAAAATGATGGCGGAGACGGAGGGATTCGAACCCTCGGTACCGGATTTACCAGTACGACGGTTTAGCAAACCGTTGGTTTCAGCCACTCACCCACGTCTCCAGATCGCAGCGGCGAGGCGGGGCTATAGCGAGGGTCGGGGGGGGCGGCAAGACCTTCGGAGGTAAAAATCCGCCTGTGGGAAAATTCCTCGTCTGCGACGCTTGGGCGCGTTTCTGACTCGACTCATCGCCGGTTCATTGTCGGGAGGCCAGCGTTGGATTCTGGTGAAGGTTGCAGGAGCCTGCGCCGATCTTGTCCGTTTGCGGATTAGTGGGCCGGCCGACGGGATGGACATGATGATGACGAATCGACTGAAGATCCGGGTACTCGCCCCCATTGCGGCAGCCATGTTGGCGTTGGTCGGCAATCCGGTGGCTGCACAAGTCGAGCAGGTCGATCCCAATGCCGTGATTGACGGTGATCTGATTGCGCCCGGTGCCACGCCACCATCATCCCCCGCCGCCACGCCAGCGGGGCCGGAAGCGGGCACTTTGCCAGCCTTGCCTGCGGATGAGCCTTATACACCTCCCGCTGAGGCGCCCTATGTGCCGCCTACATCGACCGATGTTGCTCCGGCTACCCCGACAGCCGCAAGTGCGTCCTATAAAGAGGACGACCTGATCGGCGCGGCCGAGGGTGTGTTCGGCAAGGGTGCTTCGGGCCTTGCTGACATCATCAAGGATTTGCTGAAGAAGCAGGGTGAACCGAACGGCTATATCGTTGGTCGTGAAGCGGGCGGAGCGCTGGTCGTTGGGGTGCGTTATGGTTCCGGCACTTTGCACCACAAGATTGAGGGCGAGCGTCCGGTCTATTGGACAGGGCCTTCGATCGGTTTCGATGTTGGTGCCAACGCGGCGAGTACGTTCGTTCTGGTGTATAACCTGTATGACAGCGAAGAACTTTATACGAGGTTTGCGGCGGGCGAAGGGCAGGCCTATCTGATCGGGGGGTTCCATGTCAGCTACTTGCGCAAGGGCGACAAGGTGCTGATTCCCGTGCGTTCTGGTGCAGGTCTCCGGCTTGGTATCAACGGCGGCTACATGAAGTTCTCGAAAAAGCAGAACTGGCTTCCATTCTGACGCATTCCTGCAACTTCCAGCCAAATATTCCGGCGCATACCTTATAATTGCAATGTGGGGCTTGCCCCTGTGGCCTTCCGGCGGCATGGAGCCGCCGCGTTTGCTCCCCGCAATGGAAGGCCCAAGCTCATGCTCGAAAATCTTGCCCCTCAGCCCGCCGATGCGC
This sequence comes from Novosphingobium sp. 17-62-19, assembly GCF_002256775.1. Classification (GTDB taxonomy): domain Bacteria; phylum Pseudomonadota; class Alphaproteobacteria; order Sphingomonadales; family Sphingomonadaceae; genus Novosphingobium. The sequence continues at coordinate 22,118 of NZ_NCII01000002.1, forward strand.
TGCTGGCGCTGATCAAGCTCCACAATGCCGATCCGCGTGCCGACAAGATTGACCTTGGCGTGGGCGTATATCGCACGTCCGAAGGCGATACGCCGGTGTTCAAGGCGATGAAGGCGGCAGAAGCGAAGCTGCTCGAAACGCAGGAATCTAAGGCTTACCTCGGCCCCGAAGGCGACATGGGTTTTGTCCACGCGCTGATCCCCTATGTTTTCGGCAAGGACTTCGACCGGTCGACCGTGGAAGGTATGCAGGCCCCCGGCGGCACCGGCGCGGTGCGGCTGGCGGTAGAAGTGGCCAAGCGGTCTGGCGTGAAGCGCGTGTGGATGGGCACGCCTTCGTGGCCCAACCATGCGCAGATCATTGCAGCAGTGGGCGTGGAGCTGAAGACCTTCAGCCACATGACCGCCGAAGGCTTTGCCGATCTCGATGCGCTGAAGACGGCGCTCGCGCAGGCTGAACCGGGCGATGCGGTGCTGCTGCACGGGTGCTGCCACAACCCGACAGGTGTGGACTATACCGAAGCGCAGTGGGACGAAATTGCGCCGCTGCTGGCAGAGCGCAAGGTGCTGCCGCTGATGGACCTTGCCTATCAGGGCCTTGGTGCGGGCATGGAAGCTGATGCCCATGGCTTGCGCAAGGTGCTCTCGGCAGTGCCAGAGGCGCTGGTGGCCTATTCGTGCGACAAGAACTTTGGCCTTTATCGCGACCGTGTTGGCGCGTTTTATGCCGTGACATCTGACGCTACGGCGCTGGCCAACGCGATGGCCAATGGCGCAACGATTGCGCGCGCTTCGTGGTCGATGCCGCCAGATCATGGTGCGGCTGCGGTGCGTCTGATCCTTGCCGATGAAGGCCTGACCGCGATGTGGCTGGCCGAGCTGGACGAGATGCGCGACCGGATGCGCTGGGTGCGTGATCGTCTGGCCGCAGCGCAGCAGGTGGGGCCGATCAACATGGCACCTCTGGGCGTGCAGAACGGGCTGTTCTCCATGCTGCCGCTGACCGGCGAACAGATCTTGGCGATCCGTGAAAAGCATGGCGTTTACATGGCGGGATCGGGCCGCATCAACATTGCCGGGCTCACCACGGGCAATATCGACCAGTTTGTTGAGGCTTTGCGCGACGTGGCTTGAGGCACGCCAACCTCTAACGCTGTGCGCCCCCGCGAAGGCGGGGGCCTCGGTGTTGCTACGGACCAGCTGGTGGCAAGCGCCGTTACAATGCCGCGTCAGCGCAGAAGGCCTGAGGCCCCCGCCTGCGCGCACGAGCTGGAACGTCAGGCGGTGGCCTTGCGGGCTTCGTTCAGCTTGTTCTGCCGCGCGATTTCCTCGGTGATCGCCGGGTTGCGGAACAGCATTGCGAAGGTCTGCTTGTATTCCGGGTTTTCCGGCAAGTGCGTCTGCACCGCCGCCGTGGTGGCAAGGCCGCGCTCTTCCACGCCGGTCAGGAATTCGGCGTGGGTGAGGATGTAAAGCTCGTCGTTCAGGATGCCTTCCAGCACGCGCTCGCCCACCTGCTCCTTGGTCTGGTAAAGGTGCATGAAGTTGCCACCCGACGCGCGGCGCTTGTCTGCTTCGGCATAGCCGGTTTCGGCAAGATCGGCGGGTCGCGTCTTGGCAGCATCGGCGATATTCGATTGCACCGCGCCGGGGCAAAACGCGCTGCAGATCACGCCGCGCGGCTCCAGTTCGGGGCGCATACATTCCATCATCGATGTGACGGCCGCTTTGCCTGACGAATAGATCGTTGTCATGCCGACCGGCACCAGTGCGCTCATCGAAGCTGTGCAGACGATGTGCCCGCCTTCACCATGGGCCAGAATGCGCGGCAGCATGGTGACGATACCGTTGACGGTGCCGCCCACGTTCACACCCATGACCCAGTCCCAATCGGCAAAAGTCGCAAGCTCTGTCGGCCCGACGACGGCGACTCCGGCGTTGTTGACGAGAATGTGAATTTTGCCGAACCGTGCTTCGACTGCATCGGCCACTTCGGCGAACTGCGCGCGGTTGGTGACGTCCAGTTGTACCGCCAGCACGCGGTCCCCGTCGCCCAGTTCCTCAACCGCCGAATCGAGGTGGTCCTGGCGGATGTCGGCGATGGTCACGTTCATGCCCGCGCCCAGCAGCGCTTTGGCGATGCCAAGGCCAATGCCGCTGGCACCGCCCGTTACGAACGCGGTCTTGCCCGGCAGATTTTGCATGAAACTCTCCTCAAGTGTGTGCCTGACGTTCCGATTGACGGTGCCGGGAATCATTTTTCGCCCTTTTGTATTCACCAGCCGAGAATTGTATGCAAGACTAACAATATCGTTGCATCGAAAAGTGCCGCTCGAACGGCGCTGCGGCGGCAGGAGAGGAATAGTCATGGCAGGTGTCGTCGTTACGGCGAATCCCGAGGTGGATGGTGTGGCGGGTGCAGGGGCGCAACGCGAATGGCCCTCGTCGGGGTCCGCCTATTGGGCGCTGTTCGTCATCGTGTTGGCGACGTTCCTGACCTTCTTCGATGCGGTGACGTTCGGCATGTTGGCTGAGCGGATCAAGCGCGATTTCGGGCTGACCGATTCGCAGCTGGGCTTCCTTGCGGGGCCTGCCAGCATCATCTGCTACTTCTTTGTTGGCATACCGCTGGCGCGGCTGGCTGACATCTACCCGCGCAAATATGTGCTGGCGGGCGGCACGGCGCTGGTGGGCGTCATCATCTCGCTGGGCGGGCTGGCGCAGAGCTTCGGGCAGTTCGTGGGCAGCCGCGTGTTTCTGGCGGCGGGGGGATCTGCCCATGCACCATCGTCCTATTCGCTGCTGGCCGATGCCTTTCCGCCCAAGAAGCTGACGCGCGCTTTTGCATTGCTGCAATTCGGCTTCATCGGCGGGACCACGCTGGGGCCGCTGATCGGCGGGATGCTGGTGATGGCAACGGCAGGCTGGGGTGCGACGCAACTGGGGCCGCTGACGATCCTTGGCTGGCAATGGATTCTGATCATCATGGGGCTGCCATCGCTGCTGGTGGCGCTGCTGTTCCTTACCGTGAAGGAGCCGGTGCGCATGGCTCCGGTTGCCGATGCGCCGCAGGTTGTTACAGGGGGCGGGTTCTGGCGCAGCGTGGCTACGTTCATGGGGCTTGACGCCTTCCAGGCGATCAATGCCAAGCCGCGCGTATACTACCCGCTGTTCGGCGCATTGGCGCTGAGCGCGGTGGAAACGTTCGGTCTGCAGTTCTGGCGCGTGCCCTTCATGATCCGCACGTTCGGTTGGAACGAAGGGCAGATCGGCGCGGCGCTTGGGGCGACGATCCTTGTCGCCTCGCTCTCCGGGTTGCTGCTGGGCGGGATCTTCGTGGAATGGCTGGCCAAGCGCTACAAGGACGCCAACGTGCGGGCGGCCACCTGTTGCGCGGCAGGGGTGACCGTTTGCACGATTGCGGCCATTCTGATGCCGACGGCGTGGGGCTCGCTGATCCTGTTCGGCCTTTCTGGCATGTTCGGCATAGCGGGCGCGGTGCCACAGAATGCGGCTGTTCAACGCGTCGCACCCAACGACATGCGCGGGCAGGTGACGGCGTTCTACTTGTTCATGTTCACCTTCTTCGGCGCGATGGGCAGCTATGTAGTGGGCAAGGTGCAGGACGTGGTGATCGGCGATCCTGCGCAGCTTTGGAAGGCGCTGCTGATCACCGCCAGCGTGCTCATGCCGCTGGCCACGTTCCTGATGTTCAAGGCGATCAAGCCCTATCGCGAAGAAGTTGAACGGCTGGAAGCGCTTGGCCGCTGACAGTTGGGCGTTGACAGGCCCGGCCATGTCGCGCATTTAGTTAGTAACACAAACTAAATAACATGGGAGCTGGACGTGTCCGATACCAACCAGATTGCCGCGCTCGAAGCGCGCCTGAACGACCTTGAAACGCGCCTGACCGTCCGCGAGGACGAACTGGACATCCGCAAGCTGCAGCATCTCTACGGCTACCTGATCGACAAGTGCATGTATAACGAGACGGTGGACCTGTGGACCGACGATGGCGAAGTGCGCTTCTTCGGCGGCGTATGGAAAGGCAAGGAAGGCGTGCGCCGCCTTTATGTCGAACGCTTTCAGAAGCGCTTCACATACGGCAACAACGGCCCGATCGACGGCTTCCTGCTCGATCACCCGCAGATGCAGGACATCATCAACATCCAGCCCGACGGCGTAACCGCGCTGGGCCGCGCCCGCTCGATGATGCAGGCCGGGCGGCACAAGGATTATGAGGGCGATGCCCCGCATCTGAAGGCCCGCCAATGGTGGGAAGGCGGCATCTACGAGAACACCTACAAGAAGGTGGATGGCGTGTGGCGGATGCACATCCTGAACTACATGCCGATCTGGCACGGCGATTTCGAATCCGGCTGGGCCAACACGCCGCCTGAATATGTGCCTTTCCCCAAGGTCACCTACCCGACCGACCCGACCGGCCCAGACGAACTGCTTGAAGGGCACTGGCTATGGCCTACGCACAAGGTCAACGCTTTCCACATGAAGCATCCGGTGACCGGCAAAGAGATGATCCCCCAGCGTTGGCAGGGTGATATCGACCGCGAGAACGCGGCGAAGTAAAGAGTTGCGGGTAGGGCGCCACACCCTCCCGGCGCCCTGCTCGCAAACCTGATGGAACAGACATGACCCAGTATCCTGCGCTCTACATGATGATCGATGGCGAACGGGTGAGCGGTGGCAGTCGTCGCACCCATGCAGTCGTCAATCCCGCCACCGGCGAAACCATTGGCGAACTGCCGCTGGCAGAAGCGGCTGACCTTGATCGCGCGCTTGAAGTCGCCGCCAAAGGCTTTCGCATCTGGCGCGACAGCACGCCACAGCAGCGCGCCGCCGTGTTGCAGGGCGCGGCGCGGCTCATGCTGGAACGGCAGGAAGATCTGGCACGCATTGCTGTGCTGGAAGAGGGAAAGACCCTGCCCGAAGCGCGCGTCGAAGTGATGATGAACGTCGGCCTGTTCAATTTCTACGCGGGCGAAGTGTTCCGCCTTTATGGACGTACACTGGTGCGCCCGGCGGGGCAGCGCAGCACGGTGATGCATGAACCGGTGGGTCCGGTTGCTGCGTTTGCGCCGTGGAACTTTCCGCTGGGCAATCCGGGGCGGAAATTGGGCGCTCCGATTGCGGCAGGCTGCTCGGTGATCTTGAAGGCGGCGGAAGAGACACCTGCATCGGCCTTGGGCGTGCTTCAGTGCCTGCTGGATGCGGGTCTGCCCAAGGAAGTGGCGCAGGCCGTGTTCGGTGTGCCGGATGAAGTTAGCCGCCATCTGCTTGGCTCCCCGATCATCCGCAAGCTGTCCTTCACAGGGTCAACCGTGGTGGGCAAGCATCTGATGCGGTTGGCGGCGGACAACATGCTGCGCACCACCATGGAACTGGGCGGGCATGGGCCGGTGCTGGTGTTCGGCGATGCCGATATCGACAAGGCGCTCGATACCATGGTCACATCGAAGTTCCGCAATGCAGGCCAGGTCTGCGTTTCGCCGACGCGCTTCATCGTTGATGAGAACGTGTTCGAGCGCTTCCGCGATGGCTTTGTCGAGCGGGCTTCCCGGATCAAGGTTGGCAATGGCCTTGAGGATGGCATGCAGATGGGGCCGATGGCCAATGCCCGCCGTCCCGAAGCGATGGACCGCCTGATTGCCGATGCCAAGTCGCACGGCGCAACCTTGCACATCGGTGGGGAGCGCATTGGCAATGCCGGGTATTTCTATACCCCCAGCGTCCTGTCCGAAGTGCCGCTGGATGCCGCGATCATGAACGAGGAGCCCTTCGGCCCGGTCGTGATGATCAACCCCTATGGCGGAGAGGAAGCGATGGTGGCCGAGGCCAACCGCCTGCCATATGGCCTTGCCGCCTATGCCTGGACCGACAGTGCGGCGCGGCAGAAGCGCCTTGCGCGCGAGATCGAGACCGGAATGCTGGGCCTCAATACCACGATGATCGGCGGAGCGGATGCGCCGTTTGGCGGGGTCAAATGGTCGGGCCACGGGGCAGAAGACGGGCCGGAAGGCGTGATGGCCTGCCTTGTGACCAAGGCCGTGCATGAAGGCTGATGGTCAGGCATTGACATGATCGGGACACTTCAGGGAAACGAAGCGGGATTAGCCCCCCGGGGCCAATTCTGTAGTTTCGGAGCCTATCATGAGCCCGTCGCGTTTCCTGCTGGCGGCTGCCAGTCTGCTGCTGTCGCTCCCCGCTTTTGCGGCGCAGGAGGACGAGCAGGTGTGGCTGGCCCAATTCTCGACCATCGAGGTGGGCGACAAGGTTCTGCTGTTTTCCGACGTGCAGTTTCGGCTGACGGACGGTGCAGACCGGCTGGGACAGGTGTTGCTGCGCCCGGCGGTGGGCTATCGCATCACGCCGAGCGATACGCTGTTTGTGGGCTATGCCTATGTGCGGACGGAGCCGCTGACCGGCACACCGACCGACGAGCATCGCATGTTCCAGCAAGCGCTGGTGCGGATCGCTGGAAAGCCCGGAAAGGTCACTGTCACAGGCCGTACCCGGCTGGAGCAACGCTGGCTGGAGGGCCGATCCGACATGGGCTGGCGTGTGCGGCAGATGGTGCGGGTGGATGTGCCGACGAGGGCGGGCGTGAGTGCGATTGCCTGGGCCGAACCTTTCGTCAATCTCGATACAACAACCTGGGGCCAGCGCGCCGGGTTCGACCAGCTGCGCGTATTCGGCGGCGTGGGTGTCCCGCTGGCACGCGGCATTGCCTTGGAGGCCGGATATTCTGGCCAATACGTCAACCGGTTCAATGCGCCCGATCGCATGAATCACATCGGCAGCCTTGCACTCACCATTCGCAGGTGACGGGGCGCAGGCTGCCCTTCCCGGGAAGGAGGCCTGCATGACACATGATCTAAAAACCGGCGGGGATCGCGGCTATTTACGCATCGCCACTGAAGAAGCCTTTGCCACGCAGGAGATCATCGACGCCTATCTGCGCATGATCCGCGATGGTACAGCGGACAAGGGGATGGTCTCGCTCTGGGGCTTCTATGCCACGTCGCCATCCGAACGCGCGATGCAGATCATGGAACGGCTGCTCGATCTGGGCGAGCGCCGTCTGGCCGATATGGACGCGACGGGCATCGACAAGGCGATCCTTGCGCTGACATCGCCGGGCGTGCAGCCGCTGCTCGACGTTGCAGAAGCCAAGGGTATCGCTACCCGTGCCAACGATATGCTGGCGCAGGCCTGCGAGAAGCACCAGGACCGCTTCATCGGCATGGGCACTGTGGCGCCGCAAGACCCGGAATGGTCGGCGCAGGAAATCCGGCGCGGGGCGACCGAGCTGGGCTTCAAGGGCATCCAGATCAACAGCCACACGCAGGGGCGCTATCTGGACGAAGAGTTCTACGATCCGATTTTCCGCGCTCTCGTAGACATGGACCAGCCACTGTACATTCACCCGGCCACACCGCCGGATTCCATGATCGCGCCGATGCTGGAATCGGGGTTGGACGGCGCGATCTTCGGCTTTGGGGTGGAGACGGGGATGCACCTGCTGCGCCTGATTACCATCGGCATTTTCGACAAATACCCCAGCCTGCAGATCATGGTCGGCCACATGGGCGAAGCGCTGCCGTACTGGCTCTACCGGCTCGATTACATGCACCAAGCGGGTGTGCGTTCGCAGCGGTATGAGCGGATGAAGCCGCTCAAGAAGACCATTGCCGAATACATGCAGACCAATGTGCTGGTCACCAATTCGGGCATGGCATGGGAGCCTGCGATCAAGTTCTGCCAGCAGGTTATGGGTGAAGACCGCGTGATGTACGCGATGGACTATCCCTATCAATATCTGGCGCAGGAAGTGCGCGACATGGATTCCATGGACATGAGCGCTGAAACGAAGAAGAAGTTCTTCCAGACGAATGCCGAGAAGTGGTTCAAGCTTTAGGCCTTGGACAAGCAGCACCGTGCGTCCCCGCGCAGGCGGGGACCTCGGGGTTGTTACGGAACGCTGGCTGAATCGGCCTGAGGCCCCCGCCTTCGCGGGGGAGGAGGGGCTTTTGTTGGCCGCATTGAGAATACGATGACGGGAGAGCCGATGACCACGCAGCCGCGCCGCAGCCTTGCACCGGGAGCATGGTACGCGCTCATACTCGTCGCACTGACCAACGCGATGAGCCTGCTCGACCGGCAGATTTTGGCCATTCTTGCGCCTGCGATCAAGAAGGATCTGAACATCGGCGATGCCGAAATGGGGCTGCTCTACGGCACTGTCTTTGCACTGTTCTATGCACTGTTCTCGCTGCCGGTGGGGCGATTGGCCGATGGGTGGATTCGCACGCGCCTGCTGGCGATCAGCCTGCTGTTCTGGTCTGCGGCCACAGGGCTGGCAGGCTTTGCATCCAGCTTTGCCATGCTGGCCCTGTCGCGCCTTGGCGTAGGGATTGGCGAGGCGGCGACGCAGCCTGCGGGCACATCGCTGATCTTCGATTTCTGGCCCAAACATAGGCGCGGCTTCGTGATGTCGGTCATGGCCTCGGCCATCGCACTGGGGCTGGGCGGATCGCTGGTGCTGGGCGGCGTGGCGGCGTATGAATGGGACGCGGCCTATGCGGCGGGCACGGCGCCTTTCGGGCTGAAGGGCTGGCAGTTCGCCTTTCTGGTGGCGGCTGCACCGGGCTTCATTCTGGCGGCATTCCTGTGGACCCTGCGTGAGCCGGTGCGCGGCCAGATGGACGGGATCGAGACACCGCGCGATCCGCACCCGTTCCGCGCCAGTCTTGCGCTGCTCGGCTCGGTTACGCCGGGGTTCCACTGGATCGGCATGAAGGGCCGGGGCGCGAACGCGGGCATGGTGCGTGGCAATCTCCTGGCACTGGTCGGGATCGTGATTGCAGCGTTTCTGCTCGCGGCGATCAGCACGGCTGTGAGCCCCAAGCCTGCGATGGCGATCGGCGCGGTTTCGATCAATCCGCATGTCTTGCAGTGGTCTGTCATCGGGCTTGGCGTGTTTGTGATCATCAACCTTATGCAGGGCATGAAGCTGGGCGATGCCCAAGCCTTCCGCGTGATTTCCCGGTCGCCCACGGTGATGATGTGCATTGCCGTCGGCACGCTGCAATCAGTGATCAACTATGGCTTGATGGCCTTCAATCCCAGTTTTCTGATCCGCAGCTATGGCCTGTCGATGCAGGAAACTGCGCTGCAATTCGGGCTGCTTTCGGCAGCAATTGGCATTATCGGCCCGCTGGTGTGGGGGCCGCTATCAGATTGGCTCAACCAGCGATTCCCCGGCGGTGGCAGGGCGTGGGTCGCGCTGTTTGCGATGGCGATTTCGCCCATCATGTCGTTCTGGGTCTATTACGCGCCGGACGCTGGAAGCTTCTACGCGCGGTTTGTGCCTTACAGCTTCATCCTGACCGGGTGGATGCCGCCGCTATACGCGATCATGTACGATCAGGTGCTGCCCCGGATGCGCGGGCTTACGGCAAGCCTCTATCTGCTGGTGATGACCATTCTGGGCATGGGCATCGGGCCTTACGTGGTAGGCTTGCTGTCCGATGCGACCGGCAGTCTGCGAACCGCCATGCTGTCGATCAATGTAGTGGCCATTCCGATTGCCGTGCTGATGGTGCTGATCGCGCGCCGGGCAGAGAGGGATGAGGGAGCGCTGCTGGTGCGCGCTGCCTAGAGCGCTCTCCGACCACTGTTAGACCATTACACGCAATCCGATCTGAGCAGCCACCAAATTAGAAAATTGTTATCGCATATACCAAATGGTTCATGCGCGCCTTGCTGCTATGGCGCACACGTCTCCCGAGGTCGGCCATTGAGAGCCGTCTGCAGGGAGATGGCGCGATATGACTTTTGCAATTCGTCTGACCACGGGGGTGCTTGCAGGCCTGCTGGCATTGCCAACGGCGGTTCAGGCACAGCAGCAGCTGCCCGCCCAGCTGCAATCCGGCGCTCCGTCCGAAGTGCCCGTGGCAACGCAGGTCATGCGCTGGCACATGAACGATGCGGACGTGAACAGTTTCACCTTCCGCAACATGGACCAGCTGTTCACCACGCGCACGGTGGCCCATTCGGGTGATGTCTGGACCTTTCCCAAGGTCGAACGCCCGATGGATTTCACCTATTCCTTCGGCGGGAAGACCTGGACGGCTGAACAGGCGCTTGAGCGGACTTACACCAACGCGCTTCTGATCATGAAAGACGGGCGGATCGTCACCGAGATATATCGCAACGGATCGAACGAGCGCACGCGTTTTATGGGCTGGTCGATGACCAAGTCGATCACCTCGACGCTGGTTGGCGCTGCGTTGGAAGAGGGGCTGATCGCTTCGCTTGATGACCAGATCACCCGCTACCTGCCCGAGCTGAAAGGCGGCGGCTATGACGGTGTCACCATCCGCCAGATCCTGCAGATGCGTTCCGGCGTGGATTATGAAGAGCGCTACGACTTTGCCAATCCGGGCATTGCGGCCAGCAATCACATCAACGCACTGGTCAAGAACGTGGCGCGTTTCGCCGACACGGCGCGCACGATCAAGCGCAAGTCGAAACCGGGCGAGGTCTTTGCCTACAAGACCATCGACACGGCGGTCCTGGGCTGGCTGATCGAGCGGGTGAGTGGTGGTTCGGTTGCCGCCTACACCGCGCGCAAGCTGTGGGAGCCGCTCGGCACCGAGGCGGACGGGTTCTACATCATGGATGGGCAGCCTGGAACGGGGCGTGAATTCAGCGGTGCGGGCTTCAACGCAACGCTGCGCGATTGGGCGCGTTTCGGGCAGATGATGCTCAACGACGGCATGGCCAATGGCAAGCGCGTGGTCAGCGCTGATTGGGTCAAGGCGGCGCAAGTTCCGGCAGGTGCCGAGGATGGCATGATGGGTGGCTATGGCTACCAGTGGTGGACCACGCCAAACTCGCCCGCCTATGCGGCTCTCGGGTTGCAGGGGCAGTTCGTCCACATCGATCCGGCCACCCGCACCGTGGTGGTAAAGCTCAGCTATTTCCCGCCGGAGCAAAGCGCTGCGGCGCCAGAAACTGCGGCATTCCTTGCTGCTGCCTCGGCTTGGGCACCAAAAGACTAATCAATAAAAACGGGAGGATAATTTGAAAACACAATCCATGCTGGGAGGAGCGTTGGCTCTTGCCCTCGCAGCCCAACCGGGCATCGCAATGGCGCAATCGCAGGACGCGGCCGCCAACGATGCCACCGTCACCGACGAAGGCCTTGGCGAGATCATCGTCACTGCGCAGCGTCGCAAGGAAAAGCTTCAGGATGTTGCCGTCTCGGCCACCGCGTTTGATGCAAGCGCGCTGGCCGACAAGGCGGTGACCAGCCTTGCCGACTTGCAGAACGCCAGCCCGGCGCTGTCGATTTCTGACGGTGGCATCACCCAGTCGATCAACATTCGCGGCATCGGCCTTGCCAGCAATTCGCCGAGCGTAACTGCGGGCGTTGCCACGTATGTCGATGGACTGTTTCAGCCGCCGATCGTGCAGGCCAACAGCTTCTACGATCTTGCCAGCGTCGAAGTTCTGCGCGGGCCGCAGGGCACGCTGGTCGGTTCCAACTCCACCGGCGGTGCGATCTTCATCAACACGCAAAATCCGCTGCTGGGCGAAGGACTTGGCGGCTATGCCGTGTTTGGCGGCGGCAATTACGGGTCGGTGCAGTCAGAAGCGGCGGTGAACCTGCCGGTTTCCGACACTTTCGGTTTCCGCGCGGCTGGTTTCTACCGCAACCGCGACAGCTTCTACAACAGCGTCGGCCCGGTCAACAACAACGCCGGTAAGCTGCGCGAAGGCGGCGGCCGGTTCACCGCGATGTGGAATCCGGGATCATTCCAGGCCGTGGCCAAGGTCTCGTTCAACGATCGCGATACTGGCGGTTATGCCTATCGTCCGATCGTCGGTACGCCTTATGCTGATTACCGCGTGGGCGATATCCGCTCGATCAGCTTCGATACGCCGGTCGCCAACCGTGAGCGTGCATTCCAGGCGAGTCTCGAGCTGCGGCAGGAACTCGACAGCGGCATCGTCCTGCGTTCGGTAACGGGCTATCAGAACAAGCGCATCAATGCCCTGAACGATATTGATGCTTCAACGACGCCGCCCGTACCCGATCCGAACTATCGAGGGTCCATCTCTGAAAACTACTTCGCCGGCGAGAAGGTCTACACGCAGGAAATCAACATCATCTCCCCCACCCAGGGCCGGTTCGACTGGATTCTCGGTGGCTACTTCCAGCGCAACGATATCGCGATCAGCATTCTGCAGAATCAGGTTGGCTTCCCGACCGACATCGTCGGCGGCAACCAGCGCACCACCACCGGGCTGTTCGCGCAAGGCAACTACGAGATTGTCCCCGGTCTCGAAGCGCAGCTCGGCGCGCGCTATTCGACCTACAAGGCCACCGGTTATGGTGACGTGAGGATTGGCAACGGCATTCCGGGGTTCCCGCCGGGCGGCCTTGCGGTCGCCTCACTGGCCGGCAGCCACAAGGATTCGCTCGCCACCGGCAAGTTCGCGCTCAACTGGAAGGTTGATCCCGACAACTTGCTCTATGCACTGGTCGCACGTGGCTACAAGCCGGGCGGGTTCAATTCGCCCACGTCGAACTTCGATCCAGAACGCGTGATCAGCTATGAAGCAGGGTGGAAATCAGCCTTCCTGCGCAACCGCATCCGCACCCAGATCAGCGCCTTTTACAACCAGTACAGCAACTTCCAGTTCAACGTGGTAGAACCCACCACCGGGTTTGGCGGCGTCGAAAACATCTCGACCGTCAAGATCAAGGGCGTGGAAGCGCAAGTGCAGGGGCGCTTCGGGGGCTTCGGTTTCGATGCCAACGTCGCCTTTGTGGATTCCGACCTGGCCAGCGTAACCTTCGTCAACACGCGTCCTTTGGATGGTGGGAATCTTGGGCCGCAGTGCCCCGCAGGCACGCCGTCCTCGCCACCGTTCTGCTTCGACTATGCGCCGTTCATCCAGACCACTGGCGGCGGGCCGAACCTCTATGCTCCGCGCTGGACCTGGGGCGGCGGCGTGGAATACGAAATTCCGCTGGGCGGAGAGGCGTCACTGACACCGCGCGTGAACTATGCCTATGTCGGTGAACAGTTCACCTACATTGGCTATTCACCGCTCTCGGACCGGCTCAATCCGCGTGGGCTGCTGTCGGCCATCGTCACGCTCAAGCTCAACGAAAGGCTGCGGATCGAGGCTTGGGGCACGAACCTGACGAACAAGGAATATGTCACCGGCCAACTCAACTCGAACGAGTTTTACGGCGCGCCGCGTGAATATGGCGTCAAGCTGAACGTGACCTTCTGATGGCAAAGGGCCGGAGCGGGATGATCTGCTTCGGCCCTTCTGATCCGAAACGCGGTTTCAGATTTTCACAACCGGGCGAGCGACTGGCACACCTGCCGGACCAGATCGGCCTGCCGCCCCACACCAGCCTTCGTCAGCGCGCTTTTGAGCTGCATCCGGGCTGTGCCTTCGGCAATTCCGCGATGCGCTGCGAAGTCCTTTACCGTCATCCCGCCAACAAGGTGCGTGGTCAGCGTCGCCTCTGCCATGGTGAGGCCGAACAGATCCGCCACTTCAGCGGCGTTGATCCGGGGCGCTGTGCCCGGAGAACACAACGCAATCAGCGCGAGATTCCGGCCCCAGCGCCGCTTGTCAGCAGCATCGCGGCGCAAGACGCGCAGATGCAGCACTTCGGCGGGCTCATCCCCCTCCACCCGGCAGGTATCGCCACGCTGTCCGTGGATCACCTCTCGGACCACGGCCATGCCATCGTTCGATCGGAAGCGCAGCCTGCCGCCTACTTGCTCTACCTGCGGCAGTGCATGGACAAGCCGTTCGGCGGCAGCATTCATCCAATGCACCCCCAGGTCCATGTCGCAGGCGACCAACGCCAGACTGGTCGAATCCATGAACGCCTCTGCCACCGACAGCCGCGCCTCATATCCCGCAAGGCTTGTGAGAAGCCGCGAGAGTTGCCGGAAATGCGGCATAAGCAGGTTCATGAAGTGCAGGTCCGCGTCGGTCATGTCACGCTCGTCACCGGCGTGGCGATGAAAGATCATGGTTGCGTGCTCGCCCGGTGCGGTCCGGCAGCCAAGCCAGAAGCCTGCACCGAGGCCACACGCTGCCAGCCCGTGCTTCAAGGTTTCCCGGTCTGTTGCGCTAAGCGCAAGGCAGCGCTGGTCGCTTTCGATTTCATCCTGCCCCCGCGGCTCGGTTTCACGGCGAAACCGGGGATTGAGCGGGGAGTTGGCCCATGCATCGTGGCGGGGCGCCTCTTGCGTCGACCATGTGTCGCGAAGGCTGATCACCGGGATCAAATCGTCCCGGTCGGCAACAAGGCGCTGGAAAACGGCGCTGGCAACACCCAGCCGCAACTTGATGGCGTCAAGCACTTCGGTCCAACGCGCCTCCTCGCTGACCGCGCCATACATTGCAGCAATCAGGTCGTTGTCGTTCACCGCCTGCCAGCGCTCCTCACCCTGATGCACCCGATGCTTTGCTGCCCGGACTGAGGTCTCCTTAGCCTATATTGGGATAAGGCGCGACATCGCGTTCAGTTTCATCGCATCGGGCGGCAAGGCATCAGCGTTGTGGCGGCCAGTTCTTGCGTTCGACGGTCCAGCGCGGATCGCTGCAAAGCACGCAATCGGTGCCTTCAAACAGCTTTGCCGCTTTGGCAGAGCCGCGCAGTTGCCATTCGAGCCAGTTTACCGCGGCCATTGCGGCCAGCCCACCGTTGGGCTGATGGAACGTGCCGCCGTGGCCAACATCAAGGTTCAGCATCATGGCCGGAACATGGGTGATTCGCGAAAAGTCATCCATGCCATTGCCATAGGCGATGTCGCTTTTGCCGCCTTCGATATAGACTACCGGCGTGTGCAGGCGTGACAGCCAGCTTTTTGAGGTCGTCACCCCCGCGATGGGATTAACGCCATCGGGAAACAGGCCGCTGTTGTGGATCACCACTGCCTTCACGCGCGGGTCAGACGCCAATGAAAGCGCCTGCACGCCACCACAGCTATAGCCGGACACGGCAATGCGCGAAGGATCAAGCTTCTGGTAATAGGGGCTTTCGGGACGATCATTCTCGGCAATTGCCCATTCGATACCCTGCATCACCTGTTGCGCAGTGGTATCGGCCCCCAACGCGCGGCCCGGTTCAAAGGTGGGCTGCTTGGCCACGCCTGGCCCGCTTTTGATCGCGCCCGGAGCGATCACGATGTAGCCGTGTGACGCGATTTCAAGCAGATGCAGTCTGTCACTCGCCCCATCATTGGCACAGCCACCATTGCCCCATCCAACGATGGCCAGGCCATTCTTGCCAACTTTTACAAGATCAGCCGGACGATAGACGGTGTGATCGGGCAGGCGCGGATCGACCTGCTTCGTTGCGGGATAAGCACCTGTCCCCGGCGTATCGGGCATGGCGCGGTATGCGGCAAAGTGTGCTTCCATGGCAGCGATCTCTGGCGGCATGGCTGCACCTTGCGCCGGAGTGGCGGGGCCAGTTTGTCCTACGCCGCCATCACTGGCGGATTGCGCAGCACAACCTTGCAGCGGCAACGAGGCCACGGACAGGGCCAATGCGGCCATTGTCAAACGGGCAGGAAGTTGTCTTTTCATGGCAAAGTCTCCTCGTTGCGCTTCGCATCCAGCTCGAATGCATACGCTTGCATCGGTCTTAGGTTCGCGGCATATCCGGCGCAAGCCATCGTTTTCGTTTTTATGCTCTTTCTGCTGCCATCCCCAGGCGGCGTGTGCGATTTTGTGTCAGACAGCCTGCCCTGGCACTGCGTATTTCCAAACGAAGATAGTGTCATTCCTTAGAAATTTGGTTTCCATTCAATGAAATGTGCCAAGACCCATGGGGACAAGGCCTATGCTGCATGTTGCCCGGGTGGCGGAAATCTCTGATTTTATGACTGATAAAACGATACAAACGAACATAATTGACTTTCGTATCGTTTGTCGCGCACATGGCGGCCATGATGACACACTACGACATTCTGGTGGCCGGTGGCGGGATCAACGGGGCGGCGATTGCGCGCGATGCTGCGGGCAGAGGCGCACGGGTTCTGCTGGTGGAAAAGGACGATCTGGCCGCGCACACATCGTCTGCCAGCACAAAGCTGATCCACGGCGGATTGCGCTATCTCGAACAGTACGAATTCCGTCTGGTGGGCGAATCCTTGGCAGAGCGGGAGCGGATGATGCAGGCCGCTCCGCACCTGATCCGTCCGCTGGCGTTCGTCCTGCCACATGACCGATCAATGCGGCCGCGCTGGATGATGCAGGCGGGGCTGTTCCTTTATGATCGTCTGGGCGGCAAGAGCCGTCTGCCAAGGTCGCGCTCGGTAAAGCTGGCAAGCGATCCGATGGGGGCCGCCTTGAAGGGCGAAGTGCAGCACGGCTACGTCTATTCCGATTGTTGGGGTGATGACAGCAGGCTCGTGGTTGCCAATGCGCTCGACGCAGCAGAACGTGGCGCGACGATCATGACACAGACGCGGCTTGATGCGGCGCAGGTTGTCGATGGACAATGGCAGGCGCAGTTGCACCCTGCTGGCGGCACGCCTTTCACCGTCAGCGCAAGCGCCATCGTCAACGCCACCGGATCGTGGGCCGCCGATTTTGCCCGCGCCTTTGCCCCGAAAAGCGCGGGCGGGTCGCTGCGCATGATCAAGGGCAGCCACCTTGTCACGCGCAAACTCTATGAAGGCGATCACGCGTTCCTGCTGCAGAACAACGATGGCCGGGTGATTTTTACGATCCCATACGAGGGGAATTTCACGCTGGTCGGCACGACCGACGTCGACTGGGCAGGATCGCCCGACAAGGTTGACGTCGATTTCGCCGAAATCGCCTATCTGTGCAAGGCGGTGTCGGATTGGTTCCGCACCCCGCTGATCCCGGAAGACGTGGTTTCGACTTACGCCGGCGTGCGCCCGTTGTACGATGATGAGTCCGACAACCCCTCGAAAATCAGCCGTGACTATGTGCTGAAGTACGACAAACAGAGCGGTGCGCCGTTCCTGTCGGTCTTTGGCGGCAAAATCACCACGCATCGCGCGCTGGGCGAACGTGCGGCCGATATGCTTCAGGTAGATTTGCCGCACATGGGGACTGCATGGACCGCCACGGCCACCCTGCCGGGAGGCGATGCAGGGCCACGCGGCCTTGCAGGAATTTTTGAGGACATTGCAGTTGAAGCACCCTTCCTTGATTCTGCCACGGTCGAACGCCTTGGCCAAAGCTATGGCACACGCTTCCGCCGCATCCTGAAAGGCGCGCGCTCGATCGCGGACTTGGGGCGCGATTTCGGCGGAGGGCTCAGCCAGGCCGAAGTCGACTATCTGCTGCGGGAAGAATGGGCGACGACTGCAGAAGACATTCTGTGGAGGCGATCAAAACTGGGCTTGCATATGGCAGCGGATCGCCACGCCGAGATTGATGACTACATCGCCCAAAAATCGCGCACCTTGGCGCAAGCGCAATAAAACAACACC
Organism: Novosphingobium sp. 17-62-19; assembly: GCF_002256775.1. Lineage (GTDB taxonomy): Bacteria > Pseudomonadota > Alphaproteobacteria > Sphingomonadales > Sphingomonadaceae > Novosphingobium. The sequence continues at coordinate 39,657 of NZ_NCII01000002.1, forward strand.
AAAAGGAGGGGATCATGGGCTCAAAGAAGGCCTTCATCGGTGAACTGATTTCAGAATGTATTGCCGTGCTGATCATCATCGTGATCGGCGAAAGCGCCGCAGCCATGCTGCTGCTTTATGATCCCAGCCCTTACCAGAACGCCTATTGGGGGGTCTGCATAACCTGGGGCCTTGCGGTGACCATTGCGATCTACGTGACGGGCGCCGTGTCGGGAACGCACGCCAATCCTGCCGTCACGCTGGCTCTTGCGGTCTACCGGCAGTTTCCGGTGCGCAAGGTCGTACCGTTCTGGGCCGCGCAAGTGCTCGGTGCCTTTCTGGGGGGTGCGATCGTCTATATGATGTTCACGCCGATCATCGACAATTTCAACACGCTGCACGGCCTGACGCGCGAACAGGGCGGGGCAGGCGGTGTGTTCTTTACTTCGCCCGGTGCGGGAATCACGCCCATTCGCGCGTTCTTCAACGAAATCGTGCTGACCGCCATTCTGGTGCTGGGCATCTTCGCGATCACCGAGGAATACAACACGCAGGCCCCGCAAGCCAATTCGAGCGCGTTGATCATCGGCTTGCTGGTGGCGATGATCGGTGGCGGTGCGGGCTATCTGGAAGGCTGGCCGATCAACCCGGCGCGTGATTTCGGGCCGCGGCTGTTCGCGTTCTTTGCCGGCTGGGGGCCATCGGCTTTCCCGGCGGCAGGAAATTACTGGTGGGTGCCGGTTGCCGGGCCGTTCTGCGGCGGGCTGGTTGGCGCGTCCATCTACCAGTGGTTGATCCGCCCCTTCCTGCCATCGCGCCACGCCGCGCCCGCCGGGTTCGATCCCGCCGGATAGTACATGGTCAGCGGTTGCAGATGCAACGCGCCTGATGGCCGTGTATTGCCGCCGCAGAAACGCTACAACCGCTTCTTTCAGACAGGACAGGACCGTCATGTTCAACGCACCCTTCATCCTTGCCATCGATCAGGGCACCACATCCACGCGATGCATCGTCTTTGATGCCAAGGCGCGCATCGTATCGGTGGCGCAGCGCGAGTTTCCACAGCACTATCCGCAGCTTGGCTGGGTCGAGCACGATCCTGAAGACATCTGGAACGATACCGTCACGGTGCTGCGCGAAGCGGTGGCCAAAGCGGGCATCGCGGTAGAGGACATTGCCGGGATCGGCATCACCAACCAGCGCGAAACCGTGGTCGTGTGGGAACGTGCGACGGGCAAGCCGGTCTACAACGCCATCGTCTGGCAGGATCGGCGCACGGCTGATCTCTGCGCGCAGCTGAAGCAATCAGGCGCTGAGGCAGATGTGACCGCGCGGACCGGCTTGCTGCTCGATCCCTATTTTTCGGCCACCAAACTGGCGTGGATTCTCGACAACGTGGACGGTGCGCGGGCAAAGGCGCAAGCGGGCGATCTGGCTTTCGGCACAATCGACAGCTTCCTGCTTTCACGCCTGACGCAGGGCAAAGTCCACGCGACCGACCCCACCAATGCCGGGCGCACGCTGCTGTTCAACATCGTGGAGCAGCAGTGGGATGACGCGCTGCTGAACCTGTTCGATGTTCCTGCCAGCGTGCTGCCACAAGTGCACGACAATGCGCACATATTCGGTCACATGGACGCCAGCATCCTCGGCCGGGAGATCCCGATTGCCGGGATGGCAGGCGATCAGCAGGCCGCGCTGTTCGGTCAGGGCTGCTTCCATCAGGGCATGACCAAATCGACCTATGGCACTGGCTGCTTCGCCCTGATGAACATCGGCACCACGCCAGTCATGTCGCGCAACCGGCTGCTGACGACGCCGGCCTATCGCCTCGGTGGCGTCACCACTTATGCGCTTGAAGGCTCGATCTTCGTGGCAGGCGCGGCGGTGAAGTGGTTGCGCGATGGCCTGCGGATCATCACCCATGCCTCCGAAACACACGATATGGCCACCCGCGTGTCCGATAGTCACGGCGTTTACATGGTGCCCGCATTCGTGGGCATGGGCGCGCCGCATTGGGACCCGGAGGCGCGGGGCCTGATCTGCGGGCTGACGCTGGATGCCACGGCGGCCCATCTGGCGCGTGCGGCGCTGGAAGCCGTGGCCTATCAGACGATGGATCTTGTCGAAGCGATGCGCGCCGACATTGGCCCGGCCGCCTGCGCGCTGCGCGTGGACGGAGGCATGGCTGCCAACGACTGGCTCTGTCAGTTTCTGGCCGACATCATGATGGCCCCGGTTGAACGGCCCGGCATTGTCGAAACTACGGCACTGGGAGCAGCCTCGCTGGCGGGGCTGGCCACCGGCGTGTGGGACGGGCTGCCCGCGCTGGAAGAGATCTGGGCGCTGGAACGTCGGTTCGAACCCGCAATGGCCATCCCCGCCCGCGAAAAGATGGTCGCAGGCTGGCGCAAGGCGGTGGCGCAGGCGCTCTACAAGCACCCAGACTGATACGCATCAGCCAGTGTCGGCAAAACGCTTCGCCCCCCGGACTGCGGTTCGGGGGGCCTTTGTGTTTGGACATCTCACGCGGTACGAGTCCACAAAACGAAATTCGTTTCGTTCGTTTTGAGTTGACAGAGGGTTCGCTTCACGTGCATTTGCAAGCGCTTTCAAGAATCGGTCATCAAGTCCGAATGCAAATGGGAGCGGAGCGATGAGGAAAGACGTCTCGAACAATATCCGGGCTTGCGTGGCGGCGCGCCATGCGAAGGTGCTGCTGGCGGGGGCAGCTCTGCTGGCGCTTCATTCCGCGCCAGTCTCGGCCCAATCCACCAATGCAACTTCGGGCGATGCCACCACGGGCGGTGCCGCTGAAACAGGCACCGATGCGCCGGTCAGCGAAGAAATTGTCGTCACCGGAACCCAGATCCGTGGCGTTGCGCCGGTCGGATCGACGCTCATCACGGTGGACCGCAAGCAGATCGAGGCGGTGAACGCGGTCACCACCAACCAGATCCTGCAATTGCAGCCACAGATCTTCAACTTCGGCGTTTCCGAAAATTCGCGCAGCGGCACGGGTGGGGCGGGCAATATCACCTATGGCAATGCCATCAACCTGCGCGGCCTCAGCCCTTATGCCACGCTCACCCTGATCAACGGCCACCGCGCAGTTCCGGCCGGCACCGTGGGGCTTACCGTCGATCCCTCGGTCATTCCCACGGTCATGCTGGAACGCGTGGACATTGTGGCCGATGGTGCTTCGGCAACATATGGTTCGGATGCTGTGGCCGGTGTGGTCAACCTCATCACGCGCCGCAATTTCGAAGGTCTGCAGGTCGGCGGGCGCTATGGCTTTGCCGATGATTACGATGAATACCAGATCAACGCCATTGCCGGTCACCGCTGGTCAACGGGGCAGATCACTGTGGGGGCGGAATATACGCGCCGCAGCGCGTTAAGCGGGATGGACCGCGACTTTTATTCGGCAGACCTGCGCGATCGCGGCGGAGCGGATAATCGCGGCACCGGCTGCTATCCTGGCACGATCATCGCCAACGGCACCACCTATGCCATCCCCGAAGGCGGGGTCACGCAGGCCACAGCAGGGCAGCTTGTGGCAGGTACCACCAATCGGTGCGACATTTTGAAGTTTCAGGATCTGATCCCGCAAGTCCGCCAGTTCACAGCCGCGATGACGTTCAACCAGGAAATCACATCGGGCATTCGTCTGTTTGCCGATGGACACTATTCGAACCGAAAATCGCAGCGGCAGGTGCCCTTTGCCTCAGGCCCGCTGACAGTCACCAATGCCAACCCCTATTTCGTTGCACCTGCGGGCAGCAACGCCACTTCGGTTACGGTCGATTACGCGTTCGGCGGGCAGGCGCTGGGCAACACCTGGACCGACCGGGGAACATCGGAAAACTACGTCATCAACCTTGGCCTCAATGCCAAGCTATGGGCCGATTGGCAGGCCACCGTCACTGGCACTTATGGCCGGAACGAGGATCTGGCCTATCAGGTGCGGATCAACGCCAGTTCGCCGCAAGTGGCTGCGGCGCTCGCCAGCACCGATCCTGCAACCGCGCTCAACCTGTTTGGCCCCAACAGTCTGGCCGTGCTGCAATCCATCAACAACGATCTGTTTGCTGCCCCAGGCATCAGCAAACAGTATGTGGGTGAAGTGAAGCTGGATGGTTCCGTGATCACGCTGCCCGGCGGCGACGTGCGTATGGCTGTGGGCTATCAGCGGCAGACCGACAAGGTGACTAACGGCCTTATCCTCGGCACGCCAGAGAATTCTGCTCCAGCTTTTGGCGGGCTCAAGAACCTTTCGCGCAATTCCGATGCGTTCTTCGGCGAACTGCTGCTGCCCATCATCGGTGAAGGCAATGCCATGCCCGGTGTGGAAAAGCTGGAAATCGACCTTGGCATCCGCACCACCAAGCTCTCTGTCGTGGGGCGCTCCACCAATCCCAAGGTCGGGGTGAACTGGTTTGCGGGTTCAGGTGTCAAGTTCAGCGGCAGCTATGGGCGCTCCTTCCGCGCGCCGGGTCTGACGCAATTGGTTGGGCCAGTAGCTGCTGTGTTCGTGCAGCAATATGCCACACCCACCGGTCCCGTACTCGGCTACACCACTGGCGGCGGCAATCTGGATCTACAGCCTGAAACGGCAACCACCTGGTCGCTGGGTGCGGAATGGCAGCCGAATTCCAGCCCCGGCAGCAAGATTTCGGTCAACTATTTCAACATCAGCTACAGCAACCAGATCAGTTCCTACCTCAGCAACCTGAACATCCTGCAGAACCCCGCGCCCTTTGCAGGCGTCATCAACACCTGTCCGTCGGCGGCCTGTTCGGCCCTGATCGACAAGTTCATCAATGGTGTTGGCCCCGATCCTTCGCCCCTGCCGGTGTTCGGCCCGATCCTGCCCGCGCCTGCCGTTTTCGTCGATGGGCGTGAACAGAATCTGGCTACCACCCGGACCAGCGGCCTCGATTTCGAACTGCGCCATCGCATCACCACCGACAGCGCGGGCCAGTTCGATCTTGGTGTAAGCGGCACCTACTTCTTCAACTACCGCCTGTCGCAGACGCCCGGCGCGCCGGTGGAGAATGTGGTCAACACCATCGGCTATCCGTTGCGGTTCCGTGCACGCGGGTCAGCGGGGTGGAGCAATGGCCCGATCACGGCCTTTGCTTTTGTGAACTACCTCAATGCCTTCACCAACAACCTTGCCACGCCGGTGCAGCGCGTATCATCCTACACCACGGTCGACGCCAGCTTTGCCTATGCCTTTGCATCGGACAACGCCGTGCTCGATGGCGTGCGTATCGGGCTTGACGTGCGCAACCTGTTTGACACCAATCCGCCCTTTGTGAACATCGCGTCGAACGGCAACGGCGGCGGCGGTTTCGATCCGCAAACGGCAAATCCTTTGGGCCGGGTCATCGGCCTGTCGCTGTCAAAGAAGTTCTGAGATACCTCCATCCGAAGCCTGCCAGACGGCAGGCTTCGGACCCTTCTGGCAACTACATGCCAAGTGCAGTGTTGTGAAATTCCGCGCCTGTTTCCATAAGCAGCCGCATGAGCAAATCGAACAGTGCCAGGCAGCGGAAAATCGTAGAGCTTGCACGGCAGCGCGGGCGCGTCAGTGTTGACGATCTGGTCGTGCAGCTTTCCGTCACGCCGCAAACCATCCGCAAGGACCTCAACGAACTTTGCGCGCAGGAACTGCTGACGCGCGTCCATGGCGGGGCCATCGTCGCCTCCGGGGTGGAAAATGTCGGTTACGAGGCACGCCGCAAACTGGCGGCCGAAAGCAAGGACGCCATCGGCATTGCCGCAGCGGCCTTGATCCCCGATGGCGCCTCGCTATTCATCAACATCGGCACCACGACCGAGGCCGTGGCCCGCGCTCTGGCCAAACGCACCAATCTGCTGGTCATCACGAACAATCTGAACGTGGTCGATATACTCACGCCCAACCCTGCCATCGAGGTGATCGTGGTGGGCGGCAGGATTCGCCATTCGGATCGCGCGTCGGTCGGCCCTTCGGCGGTGGATTTCATCCGCAATTTCAAGGTGGATTTTGCCGTCATCGGCTCCAGCGCGATCGATTCCGATGGTTCGCTGCTCGATTTCGATCTCAGCGAAGTGCAAGTGTCGCACGCCATTGTGCAGAACTCGCGCTCGGTCATACTCGTCGCCGATCAGACCAAGCTGGGCCGCAATGCGCCAGTGCGCATCGGGCACATCAGTGACCTTGACGTGTTTGTTACCGACCACATCGATGACCCGGCTCTGCTTGGCGTGTGTGAACAGGGTGAGGTTCAGGTGATCATGACTGGTCAGCCAGCGACTGATGCAGGCGTGCATCGCTCCGAAGACAAAAGAGGCTGATCCGGCCCCTATTCGGGACAGCCCGAAAGTTCGCCTTGATGACGATCGCACGGTCTGCAATGCCGATGTTCCCTTGATCGGTGCACAAACTGCCCGTCTGGAGCACGCCATGGCCAGCGCCATCATCTCGCACCCGGGTGCCGAAACAACCGGAGGCCTTGCCCTCGATACGCCCTCGCTCGCCCGCGCAAGGGAATTGTTCGGGCAGGTCATCAACGGTCCTGGGATGCGCCCGTCCACGTCTTCGTCCATAGCCGACAGGATCGAACAGGTCGTGTGCAATGGCCCCGATTTGCTGCGCCCAATCACAGAAGGCGTCCTGTCGCGCGAGTTCAAGGTTGGTCGGCGCATCGTGCGGCAAACCAGCCGGATTCTCCAGTTGCGCGGCATTCTTGAACCAAGACGCGGCGGCAATGGGCTTGGCGGATTGTGGGTCGTCACGCCCACACTCGATCAGGCGTTGAGCGCGGTAGGGGAAGAACTGGATCTGTGCGGTCCTGCCGATACCGTCGAAGAAGCCGGAAAGTGGCTCGCGCCTGCGGTGGCGGGCAGGGACGATGCGCTTGGCCAGATGCTGCGATCGCTGCTGAAACAGAACCTGCGCGCCTCAGCAGGTGTCCAGTCAGCCAGCGCCATATCGCTGCGTGCAGATAGTCTTGCCGGATGGCTCGCTGCACGTCTGCTCGATGAAATCACGCTATCGCGCGCATCGGAAGTGGCGCTGGGGTCGCTCGCCAGCATTTCTGCGGATTATGGCGTCAGTCTGGAAATCGCGGTAGAGGCCGTGCGCATATTGACCGATGCCCAGCAGGTCGAAGTGCGTCGCGGCCGCAGCGGCGGCGTCTTTTCCACCGCGCCGCAAACCGGGCGCGCGCTCCATATCGCCAATGCCTATCTTGCCACCAATGGCGTATCGGCTTCTGCCTGCCGCGAAGTGCTGGATAATATCAACACCGGCATGATCGAGCTGGCACGCGAGCGTTGCAGCGCCGATGGCCTAGTGCGCATCCAGCGCTCGTTCCACCTGATGCAGCACGCGGCCAATGGCACCGAACTGGGCAAGGCGTGGTATGGTTTCATCCGCGATATTGCCGATATGGCAGACAATCCCCTGCTGCATTTCGTCGCGCGGGCGCTGGCCTCGTCCATCCTGATGCGCCGCACGCGCAGCGCGGAATTGCCCGATGAAGCGGCGCGCGAACTGCTGGCTGCCAGCCGGCAGATCCTCGATCATATCGGCAACGCGCCCGCCGCGCCGATCATTTCGGCCCAGTCCCGCTGCCAGAAGGCGCTGGAAAACTACTGGTAGCGCCGCCCGCGCCAGAACCATCTTCCCATCGAGATCCTGCTGCCGCGCACCTCCTCGCGCATCCCTTTGCCGCGCCGAATTCAAATAGGCCGCTATTTTGGGATTCGAAAACGAACCAAAGGAAAATCAGAAATTCGCTGGCCGTCGCCCCGTCAGGTGGGTGAGGCCGTCAATGGAGGGAAATACCATGCGCGCCAGTCGCCTGAATCTGCTCGTGTCTGCTACATTTGTCATGGCCTTGGCCATGCCTGCACACGCGCAGGACCAGACCGCCGAAGATACCGCAGCAAACGATCCAAACGAAATCATCGTCACCGCCCAAAAGCGGGCACAGAGCGTGCAGGACGTGCCGATTGCGATCACCGCCGTGTCCGGTTCCTCGCTCGGCACGCTGCAGATGCGCAGTGGCACCGAACTCGCCCGCCAGACGCCAAACCTGTCGGTCAGCGTGCTGGGCAACGAAGATCAGCCCAAGTTCTCGGTGCGCGGCATCGCTCAGTCGGCGTTCGATCTCAACGCATCGTCGCCCACCGGCATTTTCTATGACGAAGTGTTCGTCCGCGCCTCGTTCCTGGGCGGCGCACAGCTGTTCGACATGGACCGTGTCGAAGTGCTGCGCGGTCCGCAAGGCACGCTGTTCGGCAAGGAAACGGTGGGCGGCGCCGTCAGCTATGTCACCCGTGCGCCGCAGTTCGATACGTCGGGTTTCATTTCCGGCGAACTCGGCAACTACAGCTACGTCGGCCTTCAGGGCGCTGCCAACACGCAGCTGGTGGAAGATCGCCTTGCCCTGCGCGTTTCGTTCAACACCAGCGACAGCGATGGCTTCGTCAAGAACCTTCAGCCCGGTGGCCACGACAAGTCTAACTTCAATAAGGTCGCCCTGCGCGCCGCGCTGAAGTACAAGGACGATGCAGGCTTCGACGCCACCCTGCGTTACAGCTATACCCGCAGCTCGCCCGAAGCGGTCGGCACCAATGTCACCGGCTACCTCCCCGGCAACACCAACGCCTTCGGCTTCGATCCGCGCGTTGATCCTGTCACCGGCGAAACGCTCGACGCGCGCGAAGGCTACTACAATCGCGATGGCCGCATCCGCGTGCGCGGCGATGGGATCAGCCTGACGCTGAACAAGGATCTGGGCAACGTCACGCTCACCTCGATCTCGTCCTACCTGAAGGGCTACTTCCTCAATGAAGTCGATGGCGATGGCAGCGCGGCCAACCTGCTTGCGCTCGACTTCGAAGCCAAGACCAAGGAATATTCGCAGGATCTGCGCCTTTCGACGCAGTTTGACGGGCCGTTCAACCTGATCGCGGGCGTCTATTACTTCCGTGACTCGCTCGACAATCTGTTCCACGTTTCGCAGTTCAATGGCGGCTTTGACGGACGCCAGACCTACGTGCAGACCCGCACGTCCTATGCAGGGTACATGGACGGCACCTTCGATTTCTCACCCACCGTCAGCCTCTATGGCGGCATCCGCCTGACACATGACAAGGCGACGATGCGCAATTTCCGCAGCGTGGTGAACATTCCGGGCCTTGGTATCCCGACGACCAATGTCGATTACACCGAAACCCAGCCGAGCGGGCGTCTTGGCCTGCGCTACAAGCCTTCGTCCGATTTCATGGCCTTTGCCCAGTACGCCCGCGGCTATCGCAGCGGCGGCTTCAACGGTGGCGCGCTGGTGTTTCCGGGCGATCTGAACATCGCCAAGCCGGAATTCCTCGATGCCTATGAAGTTGGCATCAAGAGCCGCCTGCTGGACCGCAAGGTCACGCTGAACCTTTCGGCCTTCCACTATCAGTTCAAGGATCAGCAGTTCATCAATTCGATCTCGGTGATCAATCAGGCACTGGTCAATGCGGGGCGTTCGCGCATCAACGGGATCGAGGCTGAAATCAATGCCGCCGTCACGCCGCAGTTCCGTCTGTCGGCCGGGCTTGGCTACCTTGACGCAAAGTACACCAGCCTTGTCCTGAACGGCACCGACCTTGCCGGAAACCGCATGATCGAAGCGCCCAAGTTCTCGATGAGCGCGGCGGCGGACTATACCGTCCCGCTTGGCGGATCGGCTGAACTGTCGCTACATGGTGATATGGTGCACAAAAGCTCGCAGTTCTTCACGGCCTACAACGACGATGTGTTCCCCTTCAGCCTTGGCCGCACGCCCGGCTTTGAAGAATACAATGCGCGTGTTGGCGTCTCGTTCGACGATGGCAAGTATGAGCTGGGCCTGTGGGGCAAGAACCTGAGCGACAACAAGACGCTCGTTGGCGTCGGCATTGAAACCAACACCAACCTGCGCTTTGGCACCGTGCCCTATCCGCGCCGTTATGGCGTTGATTTCCAGGCGAAGTTCTGATCGTGCTGCGCGGCGTGTCCACCGGAGCAAAGGCAGGGGCGCTCGTCGCCCTTGCCGCCTTGCTCGTCGCACTGGCCGGCCTGTTCCTTGCCGCAAGGATTCAGGCAGGAGATGGGGTAACCGTTTCCGAAGTGCACTTCCGGGGTGAAAGCGGCGCAACCATGCGCGCGCTGCTGTTCCGCCCGGAAAGCGCCACGACGCAACGCCCCGCACCCGCCATTCTGGCGGTGCATGGCTATCTTAACAGTGCGGAGATGCAGGGCAACTTTGCCACGGAATATGCCCGTCGCGGCTATGTCGTGCTGGCGCCCGATCAGCGCGGGCACGGCGGCAGCGATCCGGTGGCCTTTGCCGATGGCTTTGGCGGTCCCGATGCACTGGCCCATTTGCGTTCTCTTCCGTTTGTTGACCGCAACAACATCGGGCTGGAAGGCCACAGCATGGGCGGCTGGACAGTGCTGAGCGCCGCAAAGGCCCATCCCGATGGCTACCGTTCACTGGTGCTCGAAGGCTCCAGCGTCGGCGCGCCCTTTGCGCCCGAAGGCACCCGCGCCTTTCCGCGCAACCTGCTGGTGGTTTACGGCACGCGCGATGAATTCGGCGGTTTCATGTGGGGGCCGGAAGCGCCACTGCAGACTGGCTCCGTCCAGAAGCTGCGCGATCTTTTCGGCAGCACCGAACCGGTCGTGCCGGGCAGGCTCTATGGCAACCCTGCCGATGGCAGCGCGCGCAAGCTGCTGACGCCCGATGTTACTCACGCGTGGCTGCACCAGTCGTCCAGCGGCATCACGCCTGCGCTGGAATGGTTTGCGCAAACACTCGACGGCGCAAAGCCGATCCCGGCGCAGGACCAGATCTGGCCATGGCGCGAACTTGGCGGGTTCCTTGCCCTGCTGGCCGTGCCGCTGATGATTGCGGGGCTGATAGCGGCCGGTCCGGCAAAAAGTTCGCTGCCCGCCGCCAAGCCCGGTTCGGCAAGACGCAACGCTGAACTTGCCGCCATTGCCATCGTGCCTGCACTGCTGTTCATCCCCGCTTGCATGGCCACGGAAGCGCTGCTGGGTCAGAATGCCCTGTTCCGCCAGACCTTTACCAACCAGATTGCCGGATGGGCCTTGCTCAGCTTTGCACTTTCCGCGCTGGTACTGCGGCGTAAAGGTGCGGGTCTAGGCCTTGGCGAATTGCCGTCTGGCATTCCCGTTGCCGTGCTGGCACTGCTTCCGGCCTATCTCCTCGTGCTGTGCGCCGACAGGATGTTTCACGTTAATCCGGGGTGGTGGTTCATCACCATTCGGCCAGTTTCGGCAGAGCGTGCGCACGATTTCCTGCTCTATGCACCATTCTTCATCGCTAGTTGTCTGGCCTCGCTGCGGTTGATCCAAGCGGTTGCGCCGCTGGAGCAGGGGAGCCTGACGAGCGCGACGGTGCGCGCCATGGCGGCGATGTCGGGCGGATTTGTGCTGTTCCTTGCTGCGCAATACGGGGTGCTGGCGGCAACCGGGCATCTGCTGATCCCCGCCGAAGGGCTCCGCGTGATCCAGACGATTGGCGTGGCGGTGTTCCTCGCTTTCGTCGGCCTGTTCGGCGCGGTGTCGCAACGCCGCCTTGGCACGGTCGTGCCTGCCGGGTTAGTGTCAGGCCTGTTCGTGGCATGGACGCTGGTTGCCACCCAACCTATCGGAGCCTGAGATGATCCGCACGATTATGCTTGCCGTAGCAGGCCTGCTTGCCACCGGTCCCGTGGCCGCACTGGCAGCAGACCCCGCGCCCCCAGCGCTGCGCTTTGTGTTTGAGGAACGGGTGGACCTTGAACCGGGGGAACCGGCGGGTGAGGGGCCGCGTGGGGCGGGCAATCGCATTGGTTTGCTCGGCGGGACGGTGAAAGGCCCGGCGCTCAATGGCACGGTGGTGCCCGGCGGCGCAGACTGGCAACTGATCCGCAAGGACGGCTGTTCCGAAATCGTAGCGGACTATTTCATCCGCGCCGATGACAAGAGCCTGATCCACGTGCGCAACGTCGGCCTCGGCTGCGCGCCCGATAAGGCGCGCGGAGCCTATGCCCGGGCCAATCCGATCTTCACCGCGCCTGTCGGCCCCCATGATTGGTTGAACAAGTCGATCTTCACATCGACCATCGAACCCGTGATGGACCCTAACGGCACGCTGAAACAGGTGGTCTTGCGCTTCTACGAAGTGCTTTGATTTCGCCAGTCAAACGCCATCTGGTGCGGGCGCAGATCAGGCCTGATCGCACATCTCCAGCGTGTTTCCCCGGGGAAACATAAAGGGAACAAATTGACCCACCAGCACGGTTACATTCGCCTTGTAGCCCGCGTGGGCGTTCGCTGTCAGAAGCGGTCCAGGTCGTTTGCGATGGTCACGGCACCAGCGAATTCCGCCTTGATGGCTGCCACGTTTTTGCGAACGGCGTCGGCACCGCTGAGCCCTCCAGCGAAGTGGGTGACCACCACCGCCTTGACACGCGCTGCGGTTGCCAGACGGCCGACCTGCTGGGTCGTGAGGTGGTGCGCAGTGAGGTGCTCCACCATGCTGGCTTTCACGTCTGCGGGCATATGGGGATTGACCTGGGCCACGCGCGCCAGCGTGGCGTCAAGGTCGATCATCTCGCTGACCAGCAGGTCTGCGCCTTGCGCCAGCTTTTCCACGGCTTTGCTCGGCCCAGTATCACCCGTGTAGACAATCGATCGTTCCGGCATATCGAAGCGGTAGGAATACGATTTGTAGTTGCGCTCGTCCACGCTACCGGGCGCAAAGCCATAGTGGCTGTTCTGCGCCACTTTCACGGCAAAATCGTCAACCTTGATCGTCTCGCCATCGTGCAGTTCAATCACGGAAACGGTGCTCTGCGGCGGCGCCCAGACGCGGCCCGGCAATCCATATCCGGCTCTTGCCGAAGGCTGCAACGAAGCGACAATCCCGCCAACCAGTTCGCGCGTGCCGGGCGGGCCATAGATATGCAGAACTTCGCGCGTCTCGGTTTGCAGCCGCAGTCCGATCACGGCAGAAAGGCCGCCAATATGATCGACATGCAGATGGCTGAGGAACACCGCGCGGACGGCAGACAAGTTCAGGCCCGCCCGCGCCAGCTGCTCCACCGTGCCATCGCCCGTATCCACCAGATAGACCCGGTTTCCGCGCACGATGGCGTTTGCCGGTTGTGAACGCTGCGGATCGGGAACCGGCCCGCCCATGGTCCCCAGTGTGATGAACTGGTTCACCATGGGCTGAACGGCGGCCGCTGCTTCTGCACAGATCCCCGTCGCAGGAGCAAAAGCGATCAGCATCGCGGCGGTGCAGAGCAGGTGGCGCATCTTCACATTCCTTAAAGGTTGAAACCAACGCGAACGCCGTATGTGCGCGGCGGACGCAGGGTTCCGATCGGGAAGTCGAGGATCGGCCGCGTACCGGCCCGGGCCAGGACTTCCTTGTCCTCGATGTTGTTGACGAATGCAGTAATCGTCCACTTGTCGTCCGGGCCTTCCAAGGTGAGGAAGGCGTCCGACATCATGTAAGCCTTCTGCCGCTCAACCTCGCGGAAGTTCGAGTTGAGGAATCGGCTGCCTTCGATGTTGGAGCGCGCACCGGCCACGAGTTCCAGATCTCCGCCCAGTTCGAACGTGTGTTCGTATCCGATATTGGCCGACCAGCGCGGCGAATTGACCGTGGGCCTGCCCGAACAGTCGATGTCATAGAAGCGGGCGTTGTTGATGCCCGGATTGGCCAGTCGTGAACCTAGCGTGGTGCATCCCGTTGCCACCGGTGCACCTGTTGGCGAAAAGTTGGCCGTTGTCAGGCTGTTGTACTTGCCGTTGAGGTACTGGACGTTGGCGTTGAAGATGTCGTTCCGGGTGAGGGCAAAGCGCAGATCCGCTTCGGCACCAAAGATGCGCGACTTGCCGGCATTTGTGGTGAGCGATCCTTGTGCGAATATACCGTTGCCGGTGCGAACGCCGCCGACGAAAGTAACCTGCTGGTCCTTGTAGTCCCAGTAGAAGGCTTCAACGTTGAGTTGCAGGCGATTGTCGAGGAAACGGTTCTTTGCACCAACTGTGTAGGCTGTCAGCGTTTCCGGCGCGAAGACGTTGGTCGGTGGAGCCGCTACGAAGAAGCCGCCCGATTTGAAGCCGGTGGCGACATTTGCATAAAGCAGTGAAGCCGGTCCGGCATCAAGCTCCACGCCGGCCTTCCATGTGAACTTCGAAAAGCTCAATTCACCGCCAAAGGCTGCACCCAGCGGCGGTTCCACTGGACCGGGAAGCCCGCCCGATACCGACGCCGTGCGCTGTGACTTCTCTTCGTGGGTGTAGCGGCCGCCCGCAATAAGGCGGAAGGTGTCGGTCAGTGCGAACGTCAACTGACCGAACGCGGCGATGCTTTCTGTTTTCAGGCGCGGCGTGAAGCGCGTGGTTGACAGCCGACCCTGGCGAAAGAAGTTCAGCGTGTCCTGTTCCTCGTTGAAGAGGAAAGCGCCAAGGACGTAGCGAAGCTTGCCCTGACCGTTCGAAGCCAGCCGCGCTTCTACCGACATCTGATCTGCATCATCGCGGATTTCGCCGCGGAAGCCGGGCAGGTACGTGCGGAAGTTCGCTTCCGAACGGCGCCATGCCGGGATGACGGTCAAAGTCGCAAAGCCCATGTCCCCTTCGACTTGCGCGCTCAGACCGTAGAACTTGTTGTCGAGAAAACCGTCGGACCCGGCATTTTCGATGCAGCCGCTGGCGGTAAAGCCGCCGGGGCAGAACGGAGGGGCGGGGATGCGCGATGAAAAGCCGTTGATTGCGGCAATGGCAATGGGATCGGAAATGCTGACGCGGTCATCCAGCGATGGCACCGCAAACACGCCATTGGGCAGCAGGACCGCGCCAGAACCCTTGCCGTGCTGGTTGTAGTAATCGCCTACGAAAGTGATCGACCACTGGTCGGATGGCTTGATCAGAAGCGAAGCGCGCACGGCCTCGCCCCGGTCATCATCGTAGCCATCGGAAATGTAACCGTCGCGGTCTACCACCTGACCGGCCACGCGCAGCGCTACGGTTTCGCCGACCGGCAGGTTGACCGCAAGGAAGCCCTTCTTGCTGTCATAGTTGCCATATTCGGCAAGGCCTTCGACACTGAACTTGCCCAGTTGTGGTTTGCGCGGCAGCACGTTGATCGCGCCGCCCGTGGCGTTGCGACCATAGAGCGTGCCCTGCGGCCCCTTGACCACTTCAACGCGCTCAAGATCGTAAAACACGCCTGCCGGGGCGGTTGGGCGACCGACATAAATACCGTTGAAGTTGAAGGCGACGGCGTTTTCCGAGAAGCTGTTCTGCGAATTGGTGCCTACGCCGCGCAGAAAGAAGCTGGTGGTGCCGCCGGTCGGCTGCACGACAAGTGACGGAACGAGTTTGCCCAGATTCGACGTCTCGGTAATGCCGGACTGGATCAGCTGGTTGCCGGTGACGGCAGTAACCGCCAATGCGGCCTTTTGCAGGCTTTCCTCGCGACGTTGGGCGGTGACAACGATCTCGCCAAGGCCAACTGTGTTTTCGGATTCGGCCTGCGTTGCTTCGTTCGCTACGGTCTGGGCGATCGCTGCCTGCGGAGCCCATGCCGCACCTGCCAACAGCGCTACTGTAAAGAGACTACGCATTTCAACTCCCCAATTACGTTTGTGCTTTGATGGGGCGGGGAATTGGCACGTTTGGAATACCTAGTAAAATGGATGCTATGTATGCCCGACCATGCCCAAAATTAATAATAAGCGGAAAGCACGTCTTTCAGAAAGGTTTTAGAACCAATACTTTATTTATGTTTTCTCCGGCGGGGGCAGCTGGATTGGCGCCCGAATGCAAGTGATGCCAAATGGCCGGACGATGCAGCTTCGGTGCGCCCATCAGCCGCCAACCGCAGACTTTTGGATCGGGTTATCATTGTATTTTTGTGGTCGCTATTTCGACAATTTTGTCAAAGGGATCACGAACTGAAAACGAGCAAAGCTGGACCCGCGATACTTCGCAAGTCCAGCTTCTGAAGCCCTGGCATCAAGGGGTTTTGCGTGGCAATTTTGCAAGATCCGCGTCGAGTGCTTGCAGCTTTTCGTCGGTCAGCACGGTGGGCAAGTAGCCTTTGATGGCATTGAAAGTCATGCCGCGAGCCATCCCGATCTGTGGGCTGCTGACGAAGTCCGGCAAATGACGCTTGAGCACTTCATTTGCCGCTGGATCATCCAGCATCGTGCCAATGGGCGTGACGAGGCTATGGTAATGGCCGGTAGCGCGGGCCTCGGCCACGCGCTTCTTTTCATTGTCTATTTCGGCGCCCCAAGGATCACGCTGGGCGACAGTGCTTCCCTGTGCGGTGAATTCCATCATCTCGTCGCCTGCACGCGTGAACTGCGGCCACTGTACAAGATCAGCCCCATTCGGGTTTCCGGTCTTCACGAAATTGACAAGGTATTTGCTCACCTGCTTGCCAACTTTGACGTCCTTTGGAGTCGTGGCGCTGCCGTACTTGATGGCCGTGTTGTCAAAGAAATAGGGGATTTCCGCAGCGTGCTGCGCGCCGGGCTGTCCGATCGAATCCGCCACGTACGAGAAGCGATAATACCAGACAGGCACCTTTTGATCGGCAAGGTCGCCGGATGCCTCACGTGCACCTGCGACCATAAAGCCGCTCCGACCACCGATATCGGCGCTGGTTGCACCGATGATCACCGGAACCTTGGCAAAACGTCCGGCTGCATAGGCTTCATCCAGATCGACCAGCACTTTCCCATCGGGGAACGGACCCGTCACCGTTTCAGGACCAGGCCCCCGCGACATCATGCTCAGCCCGTCGGTAACCTGCTCTGCCGTGAGCGCACGCAAGCTTTTCAGGGCATCGGGGGACTGCGGATCGATGCTATGGCGACGGGCGAAATTCTGCCCGATCGTCTCAACCTCGGCCAGTGACTTGGCGCCTTCGGTGCGGCCGTTGCCGCCTGACATGACGACAGCGCGCTGGAACAATTTCTGCGACAATGGTGAAGTGAGCAGGTTGTGCACCGACATGCCGCCAGCGCTTTCACCGATGATCGTCACATTTGCCGGATCGCCCCCAAAGGAAGCAATGTTGCGCTTTACCCATTCCAGCGCTGCAATCTGATCCATCGTGCCATAGTTGCCGAGACGGCCCTGATCTGGATTGCTGGCCGTCAACTGCGGCAAGGCAAAGGTACCAAACCTGCCAAGGCGATAGTTGAAGCTGACGAACATGATGCCCTCTCGCGCCAGATTGGCGCCGGCGTATGTCGGCGGTGATGCGCCACCGTTGACGAAGCCACCGCCATAGATCCACACCATGACCGGAAGCTTGCCCTTGGCCGCGGTTGGGCGCCACACGTTTGCGTAGAGGCAATCTTCAGCAGGCGTGGTCCCCAAAGGTGCCGCATCGCCACCGAACGGGATCTGCATACAGTCGTTGCTGTACTGCGTTGTCTCGCGAACGCCTTGCCAAGCCTTGACCGGTTGCGGCGCACGCCAGCGCAGTTCCCCCAGTGGTGGTTGCGCAAAGGGGACGCCTTTCCAACTCAGGACGCCTTCCTCCTCGCTTCCGCGAATGGTTCCACTGTCAATCTTGATCTGCGTCGATTGGGCCAAGGCGGCTCCGGGAAGGGCTACTGCTGCCGCTGCCGACAACAGAACGATCAATTTTCCGCGCATTGTATCTATTCTCCGAATTGGCCAGCCAAGGCCCACAAGAGTTTGCAACCAGCGCCCATTCTGATGAGCGCTGGTGCCCAAACATCAGAATCCTGCCGATATCTGCATGGTCACAGTGCGGCCGAACGGGTTGGAATACGCCGGATTGAACACGCCGTTGGTCGTGTAGGCCAGCCGGGGGGCCTTGTTTGTGACGTTCTGAAGATTGATCGACGCCCGGAAGCTCTTCATGAAGCTGCGATTGCGGCCATCGAAGTTGGTGCCATAGCCAAGGTTGAGGTCGAAGGTCGTGTAGGAGTCTACGCGGACCGGATTGACGTTCTGGCCCAGGCCATTGACGGCTTGATCATTGGTGTACGAGCCGGTGTAGTTGGCAAACAGCATCGCGTTGAAATCACGATAGTTGAAGCCAATCGATCCACGACCGCGCCATTCTACCGGCGAACTGTAAAAGCCCATGCGGTCGATGAAAGGATCGCCCTGATTGACCTGCTGCTTGTTGCTCAGCAACTTGTTCACACTCGCATTGAACGAGATTGAGCCATCATCGATCACGTGGATGTAATTGATGGTTGCGTCGAGGCCGTCTTGCGTGGTGGCAGCAAGGTTCGTGTTGCGCCCATCGAGAAGCACCTCGACAGGGCACGCATCCAGAATGCCGCCACCGTAAAGAATGGTTCGTCCGGCATAGTTGGCAAGTGTGGGGTCGTAGGTTGCCGGGTTGCCATTGACGCAATTGGCCGGGTTGTTGATCGGGAAGATGAAGTCCGAATATCCAAGGTAGTCTGGATAGGTCAGCGGATTCAAAAAGGCGCCAAAGACATCTGGCCCGGCAATGCGGTTGGTGTAGCTGATGTTGTAGTAGGTGGCGGAAAGGCGCAGGCCTTTGACGGGGTCGATGTCGGCGCCGATCTGCCAGGTTGTTGCCTTTTCCGGTCCGATGTTCGGATTTGCGCCGGTGACGTATGCTGCCAGAATCGGGCCTTGGGGGATGCGTGGATCACTGCCGAGGTAGAAGTAATTGAAGGTGCCGCCCGATGAAATTGCGCGCGGATTTACGTCGGGCAGGTTTGGCGCACGGAACGAGGTTCCCCATGAACCGCGCAAGGTCAGCGCATCGATGATTTCCCATGTTCCGCTGAACTTGGGGTTGGTCGTATTGCCGACGTCGGAGTAACTGTCATAGCGCACGGCGCCGCTTAGCGTGAGCGACTTTACCAGGGGTACGTCCATTTCAGCCGAAACAACCGGAACGTAGACTTCCGCGAAGGCTGACCAGATCGTCCGTTCGCCAAGGCTGCTGTTCTCGTCAGTGTCGAGCTGGAACTCGTTTGTGAACGGGCGGTTGGCGCCGTTGATGTTGTAGTTGAATACCTTGTTGCGCTCCCCGCCGATCGCAGCGCGGACTTTGCCGCCCGGTAGCGTGAACAGCGGCCCATCGAATTTTACCAGCAGGTCATCAATCCCGCTTCCGCTGCGCTGGATATTGTCGCCGGTGAAGCTTGCGATCTGGGCCTGCGTCAGGTTGGTCACATTGTTCAGCGGATTGATTGCGCCGATATCGATCTGGTACTGGAGCGCGGCCGGGTTGATGTTCGTGCCAAGTTGGCAATAGTTGCAGGCTTCATCGCGCCCATACGTATAATAAGCTTCGCCATGCCAGCCTGATGGCAGATCGACACGGAAGCCACCCGTCAGGTTGTAGGACTCGTTTTCGCCGGTCCAGTTGTTCAGGCCGACGCTGTCGATCATGTTGTACTGCACCGTCAAGGCGCCGGGCGCGAGGCCGGGGATGTAATTGGGATTGGGCGTTGTGGTGGGGGTGTTGGTCACCGGGTCATAAAGAAACGGGCGGAGTTGCACGTTGGAGATCACGCCCTGCGATGTCTCGGAGATCGTGCTGCGATTGTTGTAGCTGCCTTGGAAGAAGACCTCGATCGCATCGCCAAGCTTTTGCGTCATATAGGCGGTCACCTGATGCCGCTCCATTTCGCCGACATAGTCGTTGAGGTATGCGGAATCCAGCAGATCCGGCTGGTTGAGCAGCAAGGATCCTGCGGTCAGGCCGTTGTTTGTGCCGGTTGGCAGCCCATAATAGATGTTTGCGCCGGCGCGCGGGAGCACGGTGTTCTGCGGCGGTTGCAGCGGCCCGAACGGTCCATCTGGATCGACTGACGGCACAACGATATTGCCATTGTAACCGGCTGTGGCCGTGGTGCCGTTAAGGCGGTTGTCGACGCCACCAAAGGGACGAAGGTCCTGACGGAGATAGGCGTTCTTGCCACGCCGGAACGGGTCGCGATGGGTGTATTCGTAGCTTACCAGCACGGTGCCGCGACCAAGGCCGTTGATTTCCCAGTTTGTGCCGCCGGTGATGCTTGGGCTGACTTCAAAGCCGCCATTGTTGTTGCCGACCCGGTACGAGGTTTCGAGGCCTTCGTAGTCCTTGCGGATCACAAAATTGACCACGCCAGCCACGGCGTCGGACCCATAGACGGCCGAGGCACCGTCAGCGATGACTTCCACGCGTTCAAGCGCGGCCAGCGGAATCGCGTTTGCTTCGGTGAAAGTTTGCGAGGCACCCGTGTTGGAGATGCGGCGGCCATCGATCAAGACCAGCGTCGCAGCCTGGCCCAGACCGCGCAAGTTGATCGCGTTGCCCTGCTGGTTGTTGTTGCCGCCTTGCGTGCCGCCTTCGCGGAATTCGCCGAGGTTGCGCACTTGCGGCAGCGTGCGGACCACGTCGGCAGCGTTGGTTTGGCCTGTCGCCAGAATAGCTTCGCGATTCAGCGTGATCGCCTCGCTGCCCACGGGTTTTACGCCGGTGATGTTGGTGCCGGTCACGACGATTTCAGCGCCCGCGTCATCGTTCACCGCCAGATCATCGGTTGGGAGAGCGACTGCCTCTTCCGAATTGATCGATGCGGCAGCCCCGCCGGTGGTCTGTGCCGAAGCGCTGGTCGCGCCGAGCATCCCTAGCGACAATGCTGCCACGCTTACGCAAATCGAAAGATTGTTCTTTTTCATGTCGCTTACCCCTCCATGGATGCCGCCAGATCGGTCGGTCTATTGTTTGCCTGACGCGATTGGCGCTGATGCAGCGCGATAGAACACTGCCAGAGCGACCCCTGATGAGCGCAAATTCAATGCGTCAGGAAATTGAATTTTGAGATTGATCCATCAGCTTTTTGTATTGACCGTGCCAAGCCCGCAGACTTGCGCCATTTTGACTTGCGTTCTGTCGATGGTCTGGAAATGACGCGGAGAATTCCTTTGGACAACGTTGTCAGGAATTCATACGTCCCCTGAACAGACTGAAAGATTCCTTCCATCGAAACGAAGAAGTCGATCGATTCAGCACAAATAAAGAGAGGCAGACATGAGATTCAGGATTGTCGCAGCCGCGCTCGCCGGAGCGGTGGCGCAGATTGTGGTGAGCAACTTGCCAGCGCACGCGCAACAGGCCGTGCCGGACCGGCCATGGATGGACAAGGCGCTCGATGCAGAGCAGCGCTCTGCGCTCATCTTGGCAAAAATGACGCGTGACGAGAAGTTGACGCTTGTCTTTGGTTACTTCGCGACGGACTTTCCCCCCAAGCAGTTCAAGGCGCCCGAAGGGGGCCGTAACGGTTCGGCCGGATACATACCGGGCATCCCGCGTCTGGGTATTCCGCCCCAGTGGCAGGCAGACGCTGGCATCGGGGTAGCCAGTCAGGGTGGCGCGCCGCGCAAACGCGAACGCACAGGCCTTCCTTCAGGGCTCGGTACGGCTGCCACATGGAATCCTGCCATGGCTTTCAAGGCCGGTGCGATGATCGGTGAAGAAGCACGTGCATCGGGGTTCAACGTCCTGCTTTCGGGCAGCGTCAATCTGATGCGCGAACCTCGCAACGGACGAAACTTCGAATATGGCGGTGAAGATCCGCTCCTTGCCGGCACGATGGTTGGCGCGCACACGGCCGGAGTGCAATCGAACGGCATCATCTCGACCGTAAAGCACTTTGCCATCAATGATCAGGAAACCGATCGGAACGCAGGCAATTCGGTCATAGACCCCGTGGCAGCGCGGATGTCAGACCTGCTGGCATTCCAGTTCGCAATGGAGCGGTCCGATCCTGGCTCGGTCATGTGCGCCTATAACCGCGTAAACGGGATTTTTTCATGCGAGCACCCCTGGTTGCTTACGCAGGTCTTGCGCAAGGATTGGGGCTTCAAAGGTTTTGTGATGTCTGATTGGGGAGGCGTCCACTCGACCGCCCCCGCCATTGCCGCGGGCCTTGATCAGCAGTCTGGATACCCGTTCGACCAGCGCGAATATCTCGGCGCAGACTTG
The DNA here is from genome assembly GCF_002256775.1 of Novosphingobium sp. 17-62-19. GTDB lineage: Bacteria > Pseudomonadota > Alphaproteobacteria > Sphingomonadales > Sphingomonadaceae > Novosphingobium. The sequence goes on from NZ_NCII01000002.1 coordinate 61,694, forward strand.
CGGCAAGCCCTCGAAAAAGGGGACGTCAGCGCTCAGGCGCTCGACCAGATGGTTTCGCGCATACTCTACGCCATGTTCAGGCACGGTCTGTTCGACAATCCGGTTACCGAAGCGCCCTATGACCTCCCTCCGGCGTTGTTGGCCAAGAGTGCGCAGACCACCAGGATGGATGCCGAAGAGGCGCTGGTGCTGCTCAAGAACGAAGGGGCGGTCTTGCCGCTGAGTCCTGCAGTGCGGCGTGTGGTTGTCATCGGAGGACATGCTGACAAGGGCGTGCTTTCCGGCGGCGGCGCATCGTCAGTCTATCCGAAGGGTGGAAATGCAGTACCGGGCATCAAGCCGACGTATTGGCCCGGACCAGTCGTCTACTATCCATCGTCACCTCTTGAGGCGTTGCGCAAGGAAATGCCCAACGCGACGTTCGAATTTGTCGACGGCACCGATCCCGTGGCAGCAGCTGTCGCAGCGCGTACGGCAGATGTTGCCATCGTGTTTGTGACGCAGTGGGCGGGTGAATCGTTCGATGTGTCGCTGACGCTTGCCGACAATCAGGATTCCCTGATTGCTGCGGTGGCGGATGCCAATCCGAAGACAGCGGTTGTGCTGGAAAGTGGCGGACCAGTGCTGACATCCTGGGCGAACAAGGTGGGCGCGATTGTTGCAGCCTGGTATCCCGGCACGTCCGGGGGCGAAGCCATTGCAAATGTCCTGACTGGCAAGGTCAATCCTTCGGGGCACTTGCCTGCAACCTTCCCACGCAGCCTGGATCAACTACCCAAACCAAGTGCCCCGAACAAAGGTGACACGGTGTATGGAGAGGGTGCTGCGGTTGGCTACAAGTGGTTCGATCGCAACAAACATGATCCGGCGTTCCCTTTCGGACATGGGCTTTCCTACACCAGCTTCGGCTATTCAGGCCTGACAGCAAGGCCTGATGCGGACGGGATCTCGGCCACATTCGTTGTGCGCAACACGGGCAAGCGGCGCGGTATGGACGTGGCGCAGGTATATGTTGCGGGAGAAGGCTGGGAAGCGCCAAAGCGCCTGGGAGCGTATCACAAGGTAGACCTCGCGCCCGGCAAGTCGCAGCGCGTGACGGTTGCCATCGATCCGCGACTTCTTGCGACTTTCGATGGTGCATCAAACAGCTGGAAGATCGCTGCTGGTACGTATCAGGTAATGCTCGGCACATCCTCACGCGAAATTCTTGGAACCGTTCCGGTCACATTGTCTGCCCGCGAATTGCCCGTTGGGTGGCGTCCTGCCAAATAGTTCACTGCGCTCCCCTCTGCAGCTATTGCTGCCGTGGGGAGCCAGGGCTTTCAGCGGGCAGGTCCCGCTTCTTCCAGAAAATGCCGCGCAAAGGCTGCGGCAGCCGGAGGCAGGGTGCGTCCTGCCGGGTAGGCGATGCCGATTGTCCGCGCGGACATCGGGTTGGTAAGCTGCCGCAGGCTGACCTTGCTCGGTTCCAGCATGGTCGCGGCCGATTGTGGCAGCGCGGTTATGCCAAGACCCGCCTCGATCAGGGCGCGTACCGTGGTGAGCTGGGCGCAGTCAAAAAGCGGTTGGGGTGCAACCCCCGCCCTGAGCATGGCAGAATCGGTCAGTTGGCGAACGCTGCTTCGGGGGGCCATCGCAATAAACGGGTGTTGGGCGAAGATCGACCAGTCCGCGATGCTTTCATCGTCAAGCGGACTGCCCTTGCGGACGACCAGCACGAGCGGGTCTTCGAACAGGGCTTCGAACACAAAATCATCGTCGCCCTCCGGCGGTGTTGTCACGGCAAGATCAATCTGACGCTCGTGCATCGCCTGATATAGCGTGCCCGACAACTGGTCGCGGATGATGATTTCGACATTCGGGCTGACCTTGCGGAACGTGGCGATTGCTGCAGGCAGAATGCCCGCAGCCACCGATGGCAGCGCCCCCACGACAACGCGCCCGCGTTCGCCCGCAAAGCTCATGGCCAGTTCGGAAAAGGCATGGTCGAAGTCGGCAGTCAGCCGCTCGACAATCGGCAGCAGCGCCTCGCCAGCGCTTGTAAGGGAGACATTGCGTGAATTGCGATCAAACAACCGAACGCCAAGATCTTCCTCAAGCAGCCGGATCGTCCTGCTGAGCGCCGGTTGCGAGACATGCGCAGTCCGTCCGGTTTCGCTGAAGCTGCGATTGTGCGCAACATTCATGAACATGCGCAGGCTTCGAAGGCTTGGTTTGCGCGCCAATCGTCTCTCCCACCCTTGGGTTTTGGGCAATTCTTTGTGTTGCTCGATGAAGAGTATTCATGCGCGTGCGCGAGATTCTGTCAACAACACGAATAGACAGGCATCAGCTATAACCAACAGAAATGGATCGTTCCGATCTTTCTATCACTCTCGAGGCGCTGAACAGGTAGGTCTGCTGACACGTTCCAAGTGTCGTTTGAAAGTGAGCCGAATGAAGCTTTGCGCCGCGTTGAGTCAGGGGAGCCTCGTCAAATGCTGACGCTGCTGAAGGGGATCAGGGTCGTTGATCTGACAACGGTGGTGCTCGGCCCTTACGCCACGCGGTTGCTTGGCGATCTTGGCGCAGACGTGATCAAGGTTGAGCCCTTGGCAGGCGACGTTTTCCGCGCCGTGCGCCCTGGGAAAAGTGAGGCGATGGGTGCCGGGTTCATCAACGCGAACCGTAACAAGCAATCCATCGCGCTGGATCTGCGGGATGCAGAGGCGCTTGCCGCACTGCACGCATTGGTGGCGAAGGCAGACGTGGTAGTGCACAATATGCGGCCACAGTCTGCCAACAGGCTGGGCATCGGATTTGAGCAGTTGCGTGCGATCAACCCGTCGTTGATTTACTGCTATGCATGTGGCTTCGGTGACAATGGCCCACTGGCCGATGAACCTGCCTATGACGATACCATTCAAGCCGTTTCGGGCCTTGCCTGGCTAAATCAGAACGCCGCGGGCGAGCCGCGCTTTCTCTCGACAATCATCGCGGACAAGGTTGGCGGGCTGCATCTGGCGATCAGCGTGCTGGCAGCACTTGCTTCGCGCAACAGAGATGGTCAGGCGGTGTGCATAGAAACGCCTATGTTCGAAAGCATGGTGTCCTTTTTGATGCTTGAACAGCTTGCAGGGCGCAGCTTCGATCCACCACTGGGCGGCATCGGTTACGATCGGCTGCTGTCTCCCTATCGCAAACCCTATCCGACCGCAGACGGGTTCATCTCGATCATTCCCTACAATGCAGCGCACTGGACCGCCTTTCTTAAGCTTATTGGCCGCGAAGATCTGATGGACGATCCGCGTGTTACCGACAGCGTTGAACGCAGCCGAAACATCGACATGCTCTATGCGCTGATCGAGGATGCAACACCGGCGCGGCCGACAAGCGAATGGCTGGAACTGCTGCGCGAACGCGATGTGCCTTGTGCGCAGGTCAACCGGCTCGAAGAGTTGTTCGACCATCCGCATCTGCAGGCAGTGGGAATGTTTCACCGCGAGGAGCACCCGACCGAGGGTACGCTGACCGCTGTTCGCGCGCCCTTCCGCGTTACAGGCGAGAACCCGGAGCCAGATCGCCCGACGCCCGGACTGGGCCAGAATACGCGCGATGTCCTACGCGGTGCCGGGCTGGATGACGATGCCATCGAAGCGCTGCTTCGACGTGGAGTCGCTTCTGGTGGGCCGGAGCATATCGCAGCATGAAAGCTGCGTCTCTGCTGGTCGTAATGGCCTTTGTCTGCGCTGCGCAGGTGCAGGCCGAAGCGCCCGCGCTTGTGCAACTGCGCAGCGAACTGGCTGAAGCCGTCTCGGCGCGCCAGATTCCTGGGGCCACGGTCGTGATCGCGCGCAATGGCAAGGTGCTGGCGGACCTTACCACCGGTTGGGCTGACATCGAACGACAACGGCCGCTCAGCCGTGATGCAATTTTTCGCCTCTATTCCATGTCCAAACCGATCACTTCGGTCGCCATCATGATGCTTGCCGAACAGGGGAAGCTAAAGCTGGACGATCCAGCCGAAACCTATCTTCCCGCACTGAAGGGCGTGCGCGTCTATCAGTCTGGCGGACTGGATGACATGGTGACGGTGCCGGCAAAGCGGCCGATGACGATTGCCGATTTGCTGACTCACCGCTCTGGCATCACGTATCATTTCGCAGGCAGCACGCCGGTGCACCAATACTACCGGCGATTTGGCGTGATGCGCGATACACCGGTTGGCCGCATGGCAGGCGATGGAGCGCCAGCGCATTCGCTGGACGAACTGGTGGTGCGGATCGGCAAGGCGCCGCTGCTGCACCAACCCGGTGAGACGTTTGCCTACAGCTATTCAACCACCGTCCTGGGCGCTGTCATCGAACGCGTCAGCGGGGAACGGCTCGACCGCTATCTGCAGCGGACTATTTTCGATCCGCTTGGCATGAAGGATGCAACGTTTCATATCAGCGATGCCCAACTCGGACGATTTACCGTTCTTTATGGTCCGGGTATGGAACCAGTGGAGCAGCCAGCAACATCGGATTACCGCGACGCCAATCGTCTGCTCGACGGGGGAGGCGCTATTGCCGGTACGGCTGATGATTATCTTCGTTTCGCGCAAATGCTGGCCAATGGCGGTGCGCTTCACGGCACACGGCTGTTGAGCGAACAGGGCGTCGATGCGCTGTTCGCGCCGCGTGGCACCATGCAGGCCATGGGTGCGCAGACGATGCGATTTGGTTATGGGTTCTCATTGGGCGATACGCAAAGCGAAGCTGCGGGAATTCAGCCCGCCGGAACGACTAGCTGGTCTGGGTCCGGCAACACCTATTTCTTCGTGGATCGCCGCCGCAAAGCCGTTGCCTTGTTGATGACTCATGTGCTCGGCTCTGCTGGCACGGTCCGCGCGAGCGTGAACCGTGCCGCCACAGCGCTGATCCGGGACTAGGCGCAAATGCTTGCACTGGCCGGCCTTGCCACGATCCTGCTGGTCCTGATCGCCATCCTGTCAAAGCGGCTGTCGGCTTTGACGGCCTTTGTTGCAATTCCCCTCGTCATTGCGCTCCTGCTCGGAGAAGCTTCGAGTGCGGGCAAGTTCATGCTCGACGGGATGACCACCGTGGCCCCGATGGCGGCACTGTTCCTGTTTGCGATCCTGTTTTTTGCCGTTCTTGCCGATGCCGGGCTATTCGCGCCAATGGTCAACGGTGTCGTAAAGCTGACCCGCGATCATCCGCCGTTCGTCACTATGGGAACAGCGGTGCTGGCCACGGTGGTGCAACTCGATGGGTCTGGCGCGGTAACCTTCTTGATCGTCATCCCCGCCATGTTGCCGGTCTATGATCGCTGCGGCATCGATCGTCGCGTGTTGGCGTGCGTTACGGCGATGGCGGCGGGCGTGGGCAACATGCTTCCTTGGGGAGGGCCGACGATCCGCGCCGCCACCGCGCTGGAAGTGCCAGTGATGGAACTTTTTGGCCCAATGATGCCCGTATGGGCCATCGGCACCGCCGCTGTTCTGGCGAGCGCGTGGTGGCTTGGCCGCGGCCAGCTTGCCAATTGCCAGACGGCAGGTGTGTCAGGTGCCATTGGTTCGCCTGAATTGCCGACAGCCGTGGCCGAACCGCTCGGTTGGCGGTTCTGGACCAATCTGGCGATGGTCATTGCAGTTCTGGTGCTGATGCTGGCCGAACTCATGCCTTCTGCGCCAGCCTTCCTGATCGGCACGGTGCTGGCACTCGTGGTGAACTATCCCAATCTTGACGATCAGCGCAAAGTGATCGAGCGACATGCCCCTGCCGCCATCACGATGGTTGCAATCCTGCTGGCTGCGGGCGGGTTTACTGGCATCATGAAAGGGACCGGCATGTTGACCGCCCTTGCCGAGGCTGGTGCAGGGCTTTTGCCGGGCGGAACGGCGCAGCACCTCCCAGTCGCGCTGGCGGTGTTGTCGATGCCGCTCAGCCTGTTGTTCGATCCCGACAGCTTCTACTTCGGCGTACTGCCGGTGCTGGGCGAAATTGCGCAGCAAGGCGGCGTTCCCCCTATTGAAATGGGCCGGGCCGCCATTCTTGGCCAGATGACTCTGGGCTTTCCCGTCAGCCCGATGACCCCGGCCACCTTCCTGCTGGTTGGGCTTGCCAAGCTGGAATTGGCCGATCACCAGCGCTTCACCATCCCATGGTTGCTGCTGATCAGCTTGGTGATGACGGTGGCGTCGGTGCTGATGGGAGTGATCCGTCTGTGAGGCAAGCCATAGAAATCGTTGAGGTTTCGGCCCGTGACGGTCTGCAGAACGAAAGCGTCATGCTGACGACCGGGCAAAAAATCGAACTTGTCTGCCGGGCTGTCGACGCCGGTGTGAGGCGGATTGAAGTCGCCAGCTTCGTCAATCCCAAGCGCGTTCCGCAAATGGCCGATGCCGAAGCGGTCTGCTCAGGGCTTCCGGCGCTTGATGGCGTCACGACCATCGGTCTGGTGCTCAACCGGCGCGGCGCTGAACGCGCACTGCTGACGCGGGTGGACGAACTTGGCGTTGTGGTCAGCGCCAGCGACGGCTTTGGTATCGCCAATCAGGGACGGAGCGCTGCTGAAACGGTCAACGATGCGGTCGAGATCATCGCGCTCGCGCGTGCTGCGGGTCGGCGCGCGCAAGTGACCATTTCGGTGGCCTTCGGTTGCCCGTTCGATGGTGAAGTCTCACCTTTCCGCGTGGCCGCGATGGCGCAAAAACTGGCCGAGGCAGGCCCGGTCGAAATCGCACTGGGAGACACAATCGGCGTGGCAACACCGGTTGACGTCATGCGAGTGTTCAACGCCGTCAGAGAAGCGGTGCCCGATATGCCCATCCGCTGCCATTTCCATGATACGCGCAACACCGGCGTCGCCAATGCCTGGACAGCGATGCAACTTGGTGCAGCAACGCTTGATGCTTCAATCGGCGGTATCGGCGGTTGCCCATTTGCGCCGGGTGCCAGTGGCAATGTCGCCACCGAGGATCTGCTCTATCCACTTGCGCGTGCTGGCATATCCACCGGGCTGTCGCTCGAAGCCATCATCGAAACTGCGCAATGGTTGGGATCTGTCATGGGGCAGTCATTGCCGGGGCGCGTCTCGCGCGCACCAAGATTTCCTTCCGTTGCGCAGCCATGATGCACCGCGCAATCCTCTTCGTCCTCTGGCTGTTTGTGGCGACCTCCGCACAGGCTGCAACGTGTGAAGACCTGGTCAGACTGCGCCTTGACAACGTGACCGTGCTGTCGGCCGAGGCAGTGCCCGCCGGGGACTTCCACACACCTTTGCACTTTGGGCCACGACCACCTGCCGTTGCGCTACCCGATCATTGCCGCCTGCGCGCGGTGGCAACGCCAGTGGCGGGCTCCCGGATAGGGTTCGAGGTGTGGCTGCCGGTAAAGGGCTGGAACGGCCGCCTCAAGATGTTCGGCAACGGTGGATATTCGAGCGCCTTGCCCTACGCGCAACTCGCGGGCGGATTGAAAGATGGTTACGCGGTAACGGCAACCGACACCGGGCATCAGGGCGATGACCCGGATTTTGCGGTTGGTCTGCCGCAGACCATTGTCGATTGGGGACACCGTGCCGTTCACCTGACGGCGGTCAACGCCAAGGCGTTGCTCCGTACATATTACGGCCGCCCGGCCAACCATTCCTATTTTGAAGGCTGTTCAACCGGCGGGCATCAGGCATTGATGAGTGCGCAGCGATATCCCGAAGATTTCGACGGTATCATTGCGGGGGCTCCCGGCAACAACCGAACGCGTCTGAATATCGGATTTCTCTGGCAGTTCGTGGCAAACCGGCAGCAAGGCTCGCTTGAACCGGTGCTTACAGCAGCGCGGCTGCCACTCCTCAAGGAGGCTGCCCTCGCACAATGTGGCACCGTTGAAGATCGCGCGCGCGGCTATCTCGAAAATCCTTTCATGTGCAAAGTTGATGTGGAGCGGCTTCGCTGCCGTGGCGGGACGAGCAATTCCGATTGCCTGAGCGAGGCTGAAGCGTCCGCGGCGGCGCGCATGTATGCAGGGGCTAGCAACCCGCGTACGGGTGTTCAGCTTTACCCTCCTTGGCTGGCCGGAAGCGAAACGGGCTGGTCGCAGTACTGGGCCGATCCGCGCAACCCAAGTCAGCCGATGCGCGGGAACTTCTTCCGCTTCTGGGCCTTCAACGATCCGGTGTGGGATTGGCACACGTTTGATTTCGATCGCGATGTGATCCGTGCAGATCGCGCTTTGGCCGGAGTGATAGACGCCACAAACCCGGATCTCTCCCGCTTCGCCGGGCGTGGAGGCAAGCTCATTCTTTATCACGGGCTGGCAGATCCCGTGGTCAGCCCCTGGGACACGCGAAGGTACTACGAGGCCGTGCGCCAGCGCTCAGGTACGGCTACCACCCATTTCGCGCGCCTGTTCTTTGCGCCGGGAATGGGACATTGCGGGGGCGGGCCGGGGCCGAATGTCATGGGGGCCCAAAGCGTGCTGGAGCGCTGGACTGAACAAGGGGTTTCACCAGATTTTCTGCCCGCGCTCAAAGATGGCAAGGTACATCGCCTGTGCCATTATTCGGTTGAGAAGTCGGTCTGCTCAGGACTCATTGACCACAACCAGTAGCAGCATGTTGCGGCGATAAGCAGATCTACCGTGAATGCGGGGCGTGTCGTGTATGCGGTACATAGGTCTTCACCTTTGTCGCATATTTCAGCACCCTTTACACTGGCTATGTGCCAGAGTTCGCGGGTGATCCATGCTAAAAGGGAAAAAGCGCCCGCTTGTGCCGAAAGTGGTCGGGGAGATAGGATTCGAACCTACGACCCTCTGGTCCCAAACCAGATGCGCTACCAGGCTGCGCTACTCCCCGACACCCGGATGCCCCTAGGCGGATGTTCGCGCCGGGGCAAGGGGGGAATGTGCGATCATCGCAATCCTCTTGCGAGGGCGGTCTGAATTAGAGTATTTGTTCTTATATAGTCGCGCGACCTTGTGTATGGGCCGCGTCGAGGAGAGCGATACCGATGCAAGATGGACAGCAAGGCGGCTGGAATCGCCGGGATTTTCTGGGTGCCGCGACATTGCTCGCGCTTGCACTGGGCATACCGGCTGCGGCGGCAAGTCTTACGCGAATCGACGCGGACGAAGCGCCAACCGATCGTCAGCGCGCCTTGATGAAAGATGTCAGCCAGATTGTTATCCCCCGCACAGATACACCGGGCGCAGGCGATGTGGGTGCGGGGGACTTTGTGATTCTCGGCCTTGCCCATGGGCTCGAGAATGCCCGCAAGCCACTCCGGGAGCCTGCTTCGTATGCTCGCTTCCTGCGCACCGATGGCTCGGTCCGGCATGTTGCGTGGCTGGAAAAGGAACTCAATGCGCGCGCCGGGGGGGATTTCCTTGCGCAGGCACCAGCCAAACGGCTGGCCATTGTCACGCAGCTTGATGCTGAAGCTTATGTCACGCGCGATAGCGAAAGTCCGTGGAAGGCCATTAAGGCGCTGATCCTCACCGCTTACTACACGAGCGAAGCGGGGGCTTCGCAGGAACTGCGATACGAGCCGGTGCCGGGACGCTTCGATCCCGACTTGCCGCAGACGCCGGATTTCAAGGCGATTTCCAACGACTGGACCGCCGTCGACTTCGGCTGAGAATTGATAAAGGCGATGAACATGCAATTCGATGCGATCGTGGTCGGCTCCGGCATCACCGGCGGCTGGGCGGCCAAGGAACTGACGCAGGCGGGGCTGAAAGTCCTGATGATCGAACGCGGGCGCGAGATCGTCCACGGTGAGTACGAGACAGAGCTGAAAGACCCGTGGCAGATGCCGTTGCGCGGCAGCGGTGACGCTGACCTCTATGCACGCGAATACCCCGTGCAGATGCTCAACCGGCAGTTCAACGAATATACGCAGGGTCACTTCGTCAACGACAAGGACAACCCCTATAGCACCGCGCCAGATAGCCAGTTCAACTGGCTGCGATCCTACCAGCTCGGTGGCCGTTCGCTGACCTGGGGGCGGCAGTCCTATCGCTGGTCGGACTATGATTTCATCGCCAACAAGCGCGATGGCCACGGTACGGATTGGCCGATCCGCTATGCCGATCTGGCGCCATGGTACGACAAGGTGGAAGAATTCATCGGCGTTTCGGGTGCGGCGGAAGGCCTGCCGCAATTGCCAGATGGCAAGTTCCAACCCGCGATGGCGCTCAATGTCGTCGAACAACACGTGCGCCGCCAAGTGGCCGACAAGTTCGGCCGGTGCCTTACGATTGGCCGCACCGCCAACCTCACTGTGGCCAAGACGGAAGAAGGCCGCTCGGAATGCCAGAACCGCGCTATTTGCGCACGTGGATGTTCGTTTGGCGCTTACTTTTCTACACAATCGAGCACGCTGCCTGCCGCGAAAGCCACCGGCAATCTCACCGTGGTGACCGACGCGATCGTCGAGGCGGTGGACTATGACGCGAAGACCAATCGTGTAACCGGCGTGCGCTATGTAAACACGAAGGATGGCACGCGCGGTTCCGCCACGGCGCGGATGGTGTTTCTGAATGCGGGAGCGTTCAATTCGGTCCACCTGCTGCTCAATTCCCGCAGCGAGGCCATGCCGAACGGGCTGGCCAACGCCAGCGGTGTGCTGGGCACGCAGATCATGGATCACGCCAACACGCTTTCGACGATTGCGCTGTTCCCGCAGTTCAATGGCCGCACCACGTTCGGCAATCGGCCAACGGGCGTAGTCGTGGCACGCTATCGCAATATGGATGCCATGGACGGAGTGGGCCACACGCGCGGCTATTCGTATCAGGGCGGCGCGCTGCAAAGCAATTGGGGCGCGGGCAAGCGTGAGGCGGGCGTGGGCGAGGCCCTGAAGACCCGCCTGCACACGCCCGGCATGTGGCGCATGGTGCTGGTGGCCTTTGCCGATTGTGTGCCGCGTGATTCCAACCGGCTCACGCTCGATCCCGTGAAGACCGATCGCTTTGGCATTCCGCAACTGCAGATCCAGTTTGCATTCGGCAAGGAAGAGCAGGCAGCATTGGCGCAGGCCAAGGCAGATGCGGCAGAGATGATGACGGCTGCGGGCGGCAATGTGATCATGGGTTCGGATCAGCCCGGCACTGGCGGCATGGCCATTCACGAGATGGGCGGTGCGCGCATGGGTCACGATCCAAAAACATCGGTGCTCAACAAGTGGAGCCAGGTCCATGACGTGCCGAATCTGTTCGTTACCGATGGTGCGCAGATGGCGTCATCGGCCTGCCAGAACCCTTCGCTTACCTACATGGCGCTAACCGCACGGGCCTGCGATGCGGCAGTAAAAATGCTGCGCGAAGGCAAGATCTGAGCGAATGCCACAAACCATTGCGACCATGACGGCGCGGCAGAAAAGCCTCGCCTTCTTTACGCTGATCACCGCGCTGGTGCTGGAAATCGTCGACGTGACGATCATCAATACCGCACTTCCCGCGATGCAGGCAGATTTTGCAGCGCGCGGGCAAGACCTTGGCGGCAGTGCCGCGCAATGGATCGCGGCGGGCTATTCTCTGGCGTTCGGGCTGCTGCTGTTGCTCGGCGGGCGGCTGGGGGATCTTTTTGGCGGGCGCGCCATGTTCCTCATCGGGGTGGCTGGCTTTACGCTCGCATCCGTCCTGTGCGGAGTGGCGGGTGATCCGCAACTGCTGATCGCCGCGCGCGTGGCACAAGGCGCGGCAGGAGCAATCATGGCGCCGCAGGTCATGGCGGTGATCCAGATCCTTTACGATCCGGTCGAGCGCATCGGACGGCTGGCTTGGTTTGGCGTGATCGGCGGGTTGGCGGGGATTGCCGGGCCGATTATCGGCGGGCTGCTGATTTCCGCCAACATCGCGGGCCTTGGCTGGCGGACGGTGTTCCTTATCAACCTGCCGATTGGCCTTGCTGCTTTGGTGGCGGGCTGGCGCTATCTCCCGCGCGAGGTGGAGCACAAGGGCGGGCGGATCGATGTGATCGGCACGCTGGCCTTCGGCGCGGCGCTGGCGGCCATGTTGGTCCCGCTGGTGCGTGGTGAACATGCGGGCTTCGATGGCGCGAGCCTTGCCCTGCTGGCGGCGTCGCCTTTCGTGATGTGGGCGGCATGGCGTGGGTTGGTGCGGCGGGCGCAAGCTGGCAGGCCGGTGATCCTCGATCCGGTGCTGCTTGATGACGCGCTGTTCCGCACCGCTGCGGTGATCGGTTTGATCTTTGCAGCAGCGAACACAGGATTCCTGTTTGTCTTTGCCCATGCGCTGCAATCGAGGTTGGGGTATTCGCCATTGCAGACCGGCCTTGTCCACATCCCCTTCAGCGCTGGCGTGATGATCGGCATGGGCTTCCTTGGCCGCAAATATCTGGCGCGGCTGGGCAAATGGGTGATGGTCTTTGCATCAATCGCACTCCTGCTGGCCAATAGCGCAACACTGGCATGGATCGCGTGGGATGGCCCCGGTCTGGCATTTCTCCTTCCCGCGCTGCTGCTTTCCGGCATTGGAATGGGCACTTTGTCCGGCCCGGTCACGCCTGTGGCACTGGCGCGGGTTGAGCGCCGTCATGCAGGCGCGGCCAGTGGCATCTTGAAGACCGTGATGCAGATGGGCGGAGCGTTTGGCATTGCCTTGGTGGGCAGTGCCTACTTCACGCTTGGCGGACCGGATGCGATGGCCGGGGCAGGGGGCGTTTACGCGGCGATGGTCGTGATCGTCGTGCTGCTGCTGGGCTGCCTTGCGCTGGCGCTTTCGTTGCCCGGACAGATTTTTGCGCCGGTTGCATCTTCCCAAGCAGGATAAAAGCGATAGTCTCCCGCGCAACGAAAGCACCTGAAGGTGCGCGGGAGAAGGATGTTTGCGATGGAAGAGCTTCCCACGGCGCAGTTCCACAGCATGACCGAAGGCACCCAGGCAGACTGGGACGCGATCATGACGCATATGAAGCCCTACTCGCGCACCGGCGGCGCGCGCGTGCTCGATCATCTGCGCCTGCTTGATGGCGATTGTGGTGGCTTTGCGGTCGATCGGCTCACCCACTGCCTGCAAACAGCCACGCGCGCGCACCGTGATGGTCGGGACGACGCCTATGTGGTCATGGCGCTGTTGCACGACATCGGCGATACCCTGGGTGCCTATAACCACCCAGACATTGCGGCGGCCATCCTGAAGCCCTTCGTCTCTGACGAACTGCTGTGGATCGTGCAGCATCATGGCATTTTCCAAGGCTACAACTTCTTCCATTTCATCGGCCTTGATCGCAACATGCGCGATAAATTGGCCGATCACGAATATGCCGCCGCCACGGCCGAGTTCATCGACAAGTATGATTGCCCCTCGTTCGATCCTGATTACGACACTTTGCCACTGTCGTTCTTTGAACCGATGGTCATGCGCCTGTTCGAGATGCCAATGAACAGCGTTTACAAGAAGGCGATGGAGCAGGCCTGACGATCGAGGCAAACACTCTGTCACGATTGGCAGGCTTGCGTTGCACCTTAATTGCATGATTAACTCCCGAAAACTGTTTGGGAGAGTGAAGCATGGCCGACGTTGCCGCACAGCCAATGAAGCCCACCACGGCGGAGCGAACGACCGACCTTTTCACGTTTGACGCATTCCTGCGTTTCTGGGCTGAAGACCGCCCGCAGCGCGCGGCGCTGGACGGGCCGGATCGGGCACTCACATATCGCGAACTCGAACAGGCTACCGCGCAGGCCGTTGCCGCAATGCAAGCGGCTGGCATCGGCAAGGGTGATCGCATTGCGTGGTTCGGCAAAAACAGCACGCTCTATTTCACGCTATTCTATGCAGCGGCGCGGCTGGGCGTGGTGATGGTGCCGATTGGCTGGCGGCTGGCTCCGGCCGAGGCAACATGGATTGCTGGAGACGCTGAGGCAAAGGCCGTGTTTCTGGGGCAGGGTTTTGAAGCGCTGGCGGACGACCTCGCAGCGCTGCCGACAGTAAGCCGTTGTTTTACACAAAGCGAGGCTTGGGGCTGGATCGGCCAGCAGGCGCGCGGCGCGTTCGATGCGGCTGGGCCTGACGATGCCGTGCTGCAACTCTACACGTCTGGCACGACCGGCAACCCCAAGGGCGCGGTGCTTTCCAACCTCAATCTGTTCGGCCTGCGTAAACAATCTATCGGCAACGATCAGCCCTATGCAACGATGACCGATGACGAGGCGATCCTCATCGCCATGCCCTGCGCGCACATCGGCGGTACCGGGTTGGGCGTCATGGCCGTCGGCTCGGGGCTGCCCGGCATCATTCTGTCAGAGTTTGAACCGCGCGCGGTGTTTGATGCGGTGGAGCAAAAAGGCGTCACCCGCTTTTTCATCGTGCCAGCGGCATTGCAGATGCTGCTCAACCACCCGGACTGCGCCAGCGTGGACTACAGCCGCTTGAAATACATCATCTATGGCGCATCGCCGATCCCGCTGGTGCTGCTGCGCGAATGTATCGCCATGTTCAAGGCCGATTTCATCCAGGCCTATGGCATGACCGAGACCACCGGCACGATCTGCATGTTGCCGCCCGAGGACCACTGCGTTGAAGGCAACCAGCGTATGCGCTCAGCCGGAAAGCCGCTTCCCGGCGTTGAAGTGCGCGTGGTGGACGATAGTGGCAAGGCGCTGGGGCCGCATGAGATTGGAGAGATACAGACGCGTTCGTCCAACAACATGCTGGGTTACTGGAACCTGCCAGAAGCCACGGCCAAGACGATGACGGCAGACGGCTGGATCGCCACCGGAGACGCGGGCTATTTTGACGAAGATGGCTATGTGTACATGCACGACCGCATCAAGGACATGATCATCACAGGCGGTGAGAACGTCTATCCCGCACAAGTCGAAAGCGCGATCTATGGGCATCCCGATGTGCTGGAGGTGGCGGTGATCGGTGTGCCGGATGAGACATGGGGAGAGGCGGTGAAGGCGGTCTGCGTGCCCAAGCCGGGCCGTACGATCAGTCCGCAATCGGTGATCGAATGGACGCGTGAGCGGCTTGCCGGGTTCAAGGTGCCCAAGTCCGTTGATGTGATCGATGCGTTGCCGCGCAATCCTTCAGGCAAGATCCTGCGGCGGACGTTGCGTGAACCCCATTGGTCGGGGCTGGAACGGCAGGTCAACTGAACGGAGTGGGAAAATGTCCGTCCGGCGTCTACCCTCTGGCAGACGCCGGGCCGGATAAGGATCAGCCGTTGAGCTTGTCCTTGACTGCCTTGGCAGCCGAGAAAGTCAGCTTGTTCGAAGCTGCGATCTGGATGGTTGCGCCGGTCGAAGGATTGCGGCCTTCGCGGGCCGGGGTGTTCTTGACCTTGAACTTG
>NZ_NCII01000078.1 GCF_002256775.1 Novosphingobium sp. 17-62-19
TCGGCCTTGTGCTTCATCGCCACGTCGTAAACCGAGCCAGCCTCGGCGCCATAGCGCGAGAAGCCGCCTTCGGTGCCGGGGACCATTTCGTTCTTGATGCGGATGTTGGCAAAAGTGCCGCGCATCATCACTTCGTGGTGGCCACGGCGCGCGCCGTAGGAGTTGAAGTCCGACTTGGCGACCTGATGCTCCATCAGCCACTTGCCCGCCGGGCTGTCTGCCTTGATGGACCCTGCCGGGCTGATGTGGTCGGTCGTGATAGAATCGCCGAGGATCAGCAGCGGCTTGGCTTCGATGATGTCGTTCACCGGAGCCGGCGTCATGCTCATGCCTTCGAAGTACGGCGGGTTGGCGACGTAGGTCGACCCGGCGCGCCACGAATAGGTTTCCGAACCCGTGACATTGATCGCCTGCCAGTGCGCATCGCCCTTGTAGACGTCGGCATAGCGGGCCTGGAACATGGCGCGATCCATGCAGCCTGCCATCGTGGTGGCAACTTCGCTGTTCGAAGGCCAGATGTCCTTCAGATAGACGTCAACGCCGTCCTTGCTCTTGCCGATCGGCGTGGTGGTGAAGTCCTCGATCACCGTGCCCTTGAGCGCATAGGCAACGACCAGCGGCGGCGAGGCAAGGAAGTTTGCACGCACGTCGGGCGAAACGCGCCCTTCGAAGTTGCGGTTGCCCGAGATCACGGCAGCAGCCACCAGACCGTTGTCGTTGATCGCCTTGCTGATCGGCTCGGCCAGCGGGCCGGAGTTGCCGATACAGGTGGTGCAGCCATAGCCCACAAGGTTGAAGCCCACCGCATCGAGATGCTCCTGCAGGCCCGCACGCACAAGGTAGTCGGTAACAACTTGCGATCCCGGTGCCAGCGAGGTCTTGACCCAAGGCTTGGGCTTGAGGCCCAGTTCGTTGGCCTTCTTCGCTACCAGACCCGCTGCCACCAGCACGCTGGGGTTCGATGTGTTGGTGCACGAAGTGATAGCCGCAATCGTCACGTCGCCATCGCCGATGTCGTAGTCCGTGCCCGCCACCGGAACGCGCTGCTGCGCCTTCTTGTAGGTGTTTGCCATGTCGGCGTTGAACACGTCGTCCACTTCGGGCCTGCTCGCGGGCATAGGCTTCGACCAGCGCGATCTGCGCTTCTTCACGGCCTGTCAGGCGCAGGTAATCCAGCGTCTTGTCGTCGATCCCGAAGAAGCCGCAAGTTGCGCCATATTCCGGTGCCATGTTGGCCAACGTCGCGCGGTCAGCCAGCGAAAGCGCGGCAAGGCCGGGGCCGAAGTATTCGACGAAGCGGCCCACCACGCCATGCTTGCGCAGCAGGTTGGTGCAGGTCAGGACGAGGTCGGTCGCGGTCACGCCTTCCTTCAGCTCGCCGGTGAACTTGAAGCCGACAACTTCGGGGATCAGCATCGATACGGGCTGGCCCAGCATCGCGGCTTCAGCCTCGATCCCGCCAACGCCCCAGCCCAGCACGCCAAGGCCGTTGACCATCGTCGTGTGGCTGTCGGTGCCAACGCAAGTGTCAGGATAGGCAACCGTGACACCATCCTGATCGGTCGAGGTCCACACCGTCTGCGCGATGTTCTCGAGGTTCACCTGATGGCAGATGCCGGTACCCGGAGGCACGGCGTAGAAGTTGTTGAGGCTTTTCGAACCCCACTTGAGGAAGTCGTAGCGCTCCATGTTGCGCTGATATTCGATTTCCACGTTCTGTTCGGCGGCCTTGGGGTGGCCGAACTCGTCCACCATCACCGAGTGGTCGATCACCAGATTGACCGGCACCAGCGGGTTGATGCGCGAGGTATCGCCGCCCAGTGTGGCAATGGCATCACGCATCGCAGCCAGATCGACCACGCAAGGCACGCCGGTGAAATCCTGCAACAGCACGCGCGCAGGGCGATACTGGATTTCCTTGTTGGTGTCGGTGGGGTTCTTCTGCCAGTCGATCACCGCCTTCACATCATCGGTCGATACGGTGAAGCCGCCGTCCTCAAAGCGCAGCAGGTTTTCCAGCAGCACCTTCATCGAGAAGGGCAGGCGCGAAATGTCGCCATACTTGGCTGCGGCCTTGCTGAGCGAATAGTAGGCGAAATCCTTGCCGCCCACGCTCATCGTGCTGCGGGTGCCGAGTGTATCCTGTCCGACCTGGGTCATGGCTGTGCGTCTTCCCTCTGTGTCGCGGCCGCAGCGCGATAGTGCCACGCGGGGAATAGCCTGGGCGTCAAGCCCGATGGCTGCGCGGCGGTTTACGGCCTGAAAGCCTGTGCGCGATGCGCGTAAACCGGCCATGCGTCAAGGGCGGGAAGCCGCCATTTTCGCAGTTGCGGCACAATTTGACGCGCATTTCACCGTATTGATTTTCAATAGCAATAGCGTGCCATCAAGACGCCGCTGCACCGCCCCGTGTAGCATAAAGGCACCCTGCCACGATCAGCGAAACACCCATCAGCATCGGCATTGTCACAGGCTCGGCAAAGGCGATCCAGCCCACGATGGCAGCCCAGATGAACGCGGTATATTCCAGCGGCACCAGCACTTGCGCTTCGGCCTGGCCATAGGCCCAACTCATCAGCATGATGGAAACTGCCGAAAGCGCGGCAGAAACGAGCACCAGCGACCATACCTCGCTGCTTGGAAAGGGGGCGAACCACCATGCACCCAGCCCAAGGAAGAGGAACGTCACAAGTGCCTGAAAAAACGCCACTTCCTCAGGCCGTGCCAGCAGCGCCTGCTGGCGTTGCAAAACAAGGTTCCATGCATAAAGCACAGCGGAAACCAGCGTGGCGATAAGGCCCTTTACCGCCTCGGCATCGGCAGGACCATCGAACTTGCCGCCTGCAATCACGGCAACGCCCAGCAGCGCCAGCACCGAACCACCGATGGCTGCGGGCCGTACTTTCTCTCCCAGCAGCAGCGCTGCCAGATAGAGTGCGATCAGCGGTGCGATGAATGACAGCGCGATGCCCTCGGCAAGCGGCAGGCGGACGAGGCCGTAGAAGAACAGCACAGCCATGACCGAGGCAACAACACCGCGCAGCACATGCACTTTCAACACGGCGGGTGCAGGCCAGCCTTGCCCGCGCCACAGCCACAGCGGAAACATCATCGCCGCCCCCGCCAGACCGCGCCAGCACATCGCGGCATAAGCGCCCACCGCGATCGATGCAGCCTTCATCACGCCGTCCATCACCGAAAACAGCCCCAGTCCCAGCATCGCAGCCAGAATGGGAAGCAAAACGCTCGGGACCGAAATGACGGGCTTTTCGTTCATGCCACAGGCCATAGGCAAACGGGTTGCAACGTGAAACTACCTTCTCGCTGACGGCTGCAATTCAGCCTGTAGCAAGGCACGATGCTTGATCGTAGGGAATGCTTGGGGCAGGACACTTGAAACAGCGATGGCACGGCGAACATCGCCGGAATGATCGAACAGGGAATTTGTGAACGTGAAGCGTAAGATCGAAGGAGCCGGCCTTTCCGGCAACGCGGGCGTCGCGCTTGTGCTCATGGCCGCGATGCTCGCGCATGTTCCTGCCTTCGCCCAAAGGGCTGCCGTGCCCGCCCCGGTTGCTGCTCCCGTCGATCTGACCAAGCAAATTCAGCCCACTACGCCCGTCCCGCCGGTCGTCGCTGCCCCCGTTGCGCCTCAACCCGTTGCGCTCCCCCACTGGACGCAGGCCGATGCGCAGGCATTGCTTGTGGCGATCAAGGCTGTCGGCAGCGAAGGGCTGTTCCCTAAGGATTACCAGCCCGAAGCACTCTCCGCAGCGATTGTGCAGGGTGAGGGCGAGGAATTGGACAAGACCGCCACGCGTCTGTTCAGCTGGATGATCGAAGATTTGCGCGATGGCCGCACACCGATGACCGCACGTGTGCAGTGGTTCGCGGTTGATCCCGATCAGGATCGCAATCCCACCCAACTCATCATCGCTTCGGCGCTGGAAAAACATGACATTCAGGGCGCGCTCACCGCCCTTCTACCCACCCACCCCGATTATGCCGCGTTGAAGGACGCCCTGCCCAAGGCCACCACGCCCAAGCAGTCTGCGCAGATCCGCGCCAACATGGACCGCTGGCGCTGGCTTGCCCGTGATCTCGGCTCGCAATACCTGCTCACCAACGTGCCCGAACAGATGCTGCGGCTGACCGTGCGCAACAAGATCATCAAGAGCTACAAGGTCGTGGTGGGCAAGCCCGGCCGCACCGCCACGCCACAGCTGGCCGAAACGGTCGAAGGCGTGATCTTCAATCCTACCTGGACCGTGCCGCAGTCGATCGTCGTGGGCGAAGGGCTGGGCGCGCGGTTGGTCAACAATCCGAAACAGGCCGAGCGCGAAGGCTACAAGGTCACCAAGGCCGCCGATGGTACGATCTATGTCGTGCAACAGCCTGGCGACAACAATTCGCTTGGCCGCATGAAACTCGACATGCCCAACGAACACGCGATTTTTCTCCACGATACGCCCAGCAAGGCTGCATTCAACCAGCCGGTCCGCGCGCTCAGCCACGGCTGCATTCGTGTGCAGGGTGCTACCGAACTGGCCATGACGATGGGTATCCTCGGCGCAGGTATGACGCCCGATGATGCCGTGGCTGCACACAACTCGCGCGAATACACCAAAGTGCCGATGACCAAGACCTTCCCGGTCTACATCACCTATTTCACGGTCGCGCGTGATGTGGATGGTATGCTGCGCTCGTTCAACGACGTTTATGGCCGCGATGCCCCGGTGATCGCCAGCCTCGCCAAGCCCCGCCAGGTGCACACCGCACAGCGCAAGAGCACCGAGGAAGTGATCAAGCTGGATAATCCATTGTGAGTTGGCCACTCTGAGGACGAGACTGAGCGTCTGCCAGCGCAAGGCGCGCTACCAAAGCCGCGAGGATGCCACCGAGGCCGCGCTGAAAAGCGGCCTCATCCTCCACGCTTACCAGTGCGACCGCTGCTTCCGCTGGCATCTGACCAGTCGCACAAAGGGGCGGCGGGTGGCGCACCGCTGATCCTCCCCATTTTTCCGCAGGACAAATGGGGAGGGGGACCGCCCGCGCAGCGGGTGGTGGAGGGGGAAAGAACCCCTCCGTCAGTCACCTCCGGTGCCTGCCACCTCCCCGTTTGTGCCTCTGGCAAAAACAGGGAGGAGTATGATGGCTACCCCAACCCGAGCCGGTCCGCGTAGATCAGCCGCCCGCCGGACAAATGCCACAGCGCTTCGTTGAAGTCCGCCTCGCCCATCGCCAGGCACCCGTCAGACCGGCCAAGCTTACCCCACTTGGCCAGCATGTCCTCATTGGCGTACCACGCCGGATGCAACACGATCGCACGGTCCAGCGCGTTGGAATTGTCGGGCATCAACCCGCCCAGCCGGATGGAGGTGCCGTACTTGCCCTTGTACCATTCATAGGTGACATAGGCCCCGCGTGATGTGGCAAGGCTGCCCACTTCGTTGGAAAAGGTCTTGAGGAACCCGTCATGCTCCGGGTCTGATCCGCGTCCGTGGGCGACAAGGAATGACCGCACTCTGCCGCTTTCCAGATTGGCAAAGTGGAAGCGCGGCAGTGACGAAGGCATGGCGAAATCGGCGATCCCGACAATATCGGTGCGCCACAGCGCGGCGCGATGCTGCTCGACCTTTTCCTTGGCCAGTTCCAGCACGCGGCGGTGCTGATCGTTCGGATAGTAGACCGCAGCCGCCACACGCGCTGGCACAACTGCGGCAACGGCGCTTGCCGCAACGCCTGCCAGAACCGTTCTCCGGTCAACTTTCAGGTTTTCTGCCTTGATGCTCATAACCAGTCCCGTACCACGCCGCCCCCTTCTCGGGCGTGAACAGCGAGTAGTCTACCCATTTGCGCCAGAATTTCCAGCCTGTGCGCCCGGTTGCGCGCCAAGCTGGACCAAAGCGGCCCCATCCACGCGCATCACCGTCCACTCATCCATGAACCGCGCGCCGAGCGATTTGTAGAACCCGATGGCAGGTTCATTCCAGTCCAGCACCGACCATTCCAGCCGCGCACAATCCCGCTCCACCGCCAGTGCCGCCAGATGCGAAAGCAGCGCCTTGCCAAGCCCGGACCCACGCGCCGCAGGCCGCACAAACAGATCTTCCAGATAGATCCCCGGCTTGCCTTCGAAGGTCGAGAAATTGTGGAAGAACAAGGCAAAACCCTGCGCCACGCCATCAACCTCGCCAATCACCACTTCGGCATAGGGTCGCGCGCCAAACAGCTTTTCGCGCAGTACCGCTTCTTCGAACCGCACTTCGTGGGCGAGCTTCTCATAGTCTGCTAGAGCGCGAATCAGGCTGGCGATCAGAGGCACATCGTCGGCACAGGCGGGGCGGATGGTGATGGTCATGATCCAAACTCTGCCTCAAGATCACGGCGAGCATCGATAACGCGAACGATGCGCACAACACGCGAATCATCGTCAACGTCGTAGAAGATCAGATAAGGCGTCCTTAGGAAGGCCCTCAGCCCCAAGCGCAAGTCGTCCCGCGATGGACCGATCCGTGGATGATCTGCAAGGACGGTCATCGCCTCCGCTATCCGCTGCACTTGCCGGTCGGCGGTTGCTTCGTCTTCAACAGCGATAGTTTCCCAGATTTGCAGCAAATCGTCGCGCGCCGCGTCAGCGCGTTCAATTCTGAAAGTCATGCAATTGTGGAATTCATGGCAGGCGTTCAGTCAGTCTTCTGCGCCCCTCTGCAATGATCGCGTCAACGCCTTCCCACGGCTCGAACCCGCTTTGATAGCCTTCCTCGATCAATGCTCGAAGTCTGGCCAGTTGTGACTCGCGCCTTTCCTGCCATGTGCGCAAGGCGACTGCCACGACCTCCTCAATTGAAGGGAACTCACCTCCAGCAACTGCGCTTTTGGCACTGTCGAGCAACTCGGCTGGAATATTTACGGAAAGTTTTTCGAGCTTGCCCATAACGTCAGTCTAACAAGTTACGTTTGGCCAATCCAGTCCCTACTCGGCCGCCTCGGTCACGTTCCCCGCATCACTGGTCGCAGCTTCCATCTCGGCGGCTTTCTTTTCTACCAGCGCCACGACGTGTTCGAGCATGTCTTCGGACTGCACGGTGTGGTCGGTCACGCCGGAAAGGTAGACCATGTGCTTACCGTTGCCGCCACCGGTCAGGCCGATGTCGGTCTCGCGCGCTTCGCCGGGGCCGTTGACCACGCAGCCCAGAACCGAGAGCGAGAGCGGGGTCTTTATGTGGCTGAGGCGGGCCTCCAGCGCTTCCACCGTGCGGATCACGTCGAACCCCTGCCGCGCGCAACTGGGACACGAGACGACGCGGACGCCGCGCGTGCGCAGGCCCAGCGATTTCAGGATTTCAAAGCCGACGCGCACTTCCTCTTCCGGCTCGGCCGAAAGCGAGACGCGCACGGTATCGCCGATGCCTGCCCAAAGCAGGTTGCCGATACCGATGGAGGACTTGACCGTGCCGCCGATCAGCCCGCCCGCCTCGGTAATGCCCAAGTGCAGCGGACAATCGACCACGTCTGCAAGGCCCATGTAGGCGGCGACGGCGAGGAACACGTCGGAAGCTTTGACTGCCACCTTGTATTCGTGAAAATCGTGGTCCTGCAGCAGCTTGATATGGTCGAGCGCAGATTCCACCAAGGCTTCGGGGCAAGGCTCGCCGTACTTTTCCAGCAGGTCCTTCTCAAGGCTGCCCGCGTTCACGCCGATGCGGATGGCGCAGCCGTTGGCCTTGGCGGCACGGACCACTTCGGCCACGCGCTCGCTGCTGCCGATGTTGCCGGGATTGATGCGCAGGCAAGCCGCGCCCGCATCGGCGGCTTCAAGCGCGCGTTTATAGTGGAAATGGATGTCCGCGATAATCGGGATGCGTGCAGCCTTGACGATCTTGCCGAGCGCCGCTGTGCTTTCAACATCGGGGCAGGACACGCGAATCAGGTCAGCGCCCGCATCCTCGCACCGGCGGATCTGGTTGATCGTGGCAACCGGGTCAGACGTGAGGGTGTTGGTCATGGTCTGCACCGTGATCGGCGCATCGCCGCCAACGGGAACCGCGCCAACCATGATCTGGCGGCTCTTGCGACGCGCGATATCGCGCCAGGGACGGATTGAGGACATGGCCCGTCTATAGGCGCGAACGGTGAATCCTGAAAGGCACCTAGATGCACCTAACAGCACCTAGACGCACCAAAGTGCGTTTAAACTGGCCCTGCGAACATGAATTCAGGGTCTATATGGTCCCCAACGGCGAATGTGATGTCGGCAACTTTGTCCAACCCGTAGCGCCGGTAGAATCGCTGGGCTTCCGGGTTGTGTGCATAGACCGAAAGCTGCATTTCATCCGCCCGCCACCCGCGCGCCTCCGCGAACGCCCAATCCATCAACCGTGCGCCGTGGCCGCGTCCGATCAGGTCGGGGTCGGTGTAGAGTTGTTTCAACTCCATCGGCGCTTTGGCGGGTGTGTGCTTGGGTAAGGTGCTGGTGCGCACGATCTTGCAGAAGCTGGCGAGTTTGCCCGCCTCTTCGATCACTGCGATCTTCATGTCGGGATGGGCGAGTTGCGCCGTGACGGTCGCTTCGGAGTGCGATTCTTCAAGGAATTGCGCAAGGTTTTCAGCGTTATAGAGATGGCCGAACTTGGCCACAAAGGCGCGGCGGCCAAGATCGGACAGCGCAGGGATATCGGCAGCAAGTGCAAGGCGGAGAGTCATCGCTCCGCCTTACCCGGCCAATGACAGCAATTCCAAGCCTGTCAGCCCGCCTTTTCGGCTTTCACCTTGGTATAGGGCACGAACTGGCCGAGGCCCACCGAGCCGCGCCAGAAGCCGGCGGTGCGGTCAATCATGCGCACAATGTCGACGTTGCACAGCTGCGAATTCCACGGCGTGGTCAACATGATGTCATTGTCGTCGAGCGAGGAAGCGCCTGATTCCGGACGGTTTACCCAGATCGTGTTGCCCGTTTCGTAGACGATGGCGGTCTTGTCGTAGATGCGGGTGTTCGTGACGCGGGGCAGATAGAGGCAATTGACCGGCTCTCCGGCAACGCGGCCTTCGAGCGTCTTGGCAAGCTTTTCTTCAGGCGTTTGACGCGGCTTGGCGTCGGCGGCGACTCCGGCAAGGAGCAGCGATCCGGCGGCCAGTGCCGCAGCGATTGTGCTGGCGGTTTTCGTCATGACTGGCACTTCCTTTCGATTCGGTACGTCATCGATAGCGCGGATCGGCTTAACCCGCGCTGACCACATAACGTCGCAGGCCGCGCAACCCTTCGTCAGCCGGTGCCGCCCACGGTCAGCCCTTCGACCAGCAGGGTCGGCTGCCCGACGCCTGCAGGTACGCTCTGCCCACCCTTTCCGCAGACGCCGACGCCTTCATCGAGCGCGAGGTCGTTGCCGATGCCGGTGACTTTGGTGAGACAGGTGGGGCCATCGCCGATCAGCGTGGCGCCCTTGATCGGCGCGCCCAGCTTGCCGTTTTCGATGCGGTAGGCCTCGGTGCAGGAGAACACGAACTTGCCGCTGGTGATATCGACCTGACCGCCGCCGAAGGACTTGGCGAAGATGCCGTTCTTGACGCGGCTGAGCAGTTCGGCCGGGTCGTCGTTCCCGGCGCGCATGAAGGTGTTGGTCATGCGCGGCATGGGGGCGTGGGCAAAGTTTTCGCGCCGCCCATTGCCGGTGGGGGCCACGCCCATCAGCCGCGCGTTCAGGCGGTCGTGGATGTAGCCCTTGAGGATGCCGTCTTCGATCAGCACGTTTTCCTGCGTGGGCGTGCCCTCATCATCGATGGAGAGCGAGCCGCGACGGCCCTGCCCATTCACGCCAAGGAGCGTGCCATCATCAACCACGGTGACGCCGGGAGCGGCCACACGCTCGCCAATGCGGCCAGAGAACGCGCTGGTGCCCTTGCGGTTGAAATCGCCTTCAAGACCGTGGCCGACTGCCTCATGCAACAGCACACCGGGCCAGCCGGGGCCGAGCAGGACAGTCATTTCGCCAGCAGGGGCGGCGACGGATTCGAGGTTCACCAAGGCCTGCGCCAGCGCTTCATCAATCGCGCGGTTCCACGTTTCGGGGGCGAACAGATCGTCATAGAGGCGGCGGCCGCCGATACCGAAGGAGCCGGTTTCGCGCCGCCCGTTCTGTTCTGCCACAATGGAAACGTTGAGCCGGACCAGCGGGCGCACATCATGCGCGACAAAGCCATCGGCGCGGACAATCTCCACCACCGACCATGATGCAGAGAGCGAGGCGGAAACTTGCGCAACGCGCGGATCACGGGCGCGGGCGGCGGCGTCGATTGATTCGAGCAGCTTGACCTTGGCTTCGAAAGGCACGGCATCGAGCGGGGATGCTTCGGTATAGAGGTGACGATTGCTGTTGCGCGGGGCGGGTGCGGGCTGGCCCTGCGCGGGATTGAGCAGCTTGAGCGTTTCCCCGGCACGCGCGATGGCGGCAGCGGAAATCTCGTTGGCGTGGGCAAAGCCGGTCATCTCGCCCGAAACGCCGCGCAGGCCGAACCCCGCATCGCGCGAATAGTCGGCGGTTTTCAGACGGCCATCATCAAAGCCGAAGCTCTCGCTGGCGATGAACTGCAGGTAAAGCTCGCCATCGTCGCACGATTTCAGCGCATTGGCGGTCAGGGTCTGCGCTTCAGCCGGGGTGAGCAGGCCGGAGCGGTAGAGCAGCGAGCGGGTGTCGATATCGGTCATGGGACCGATATAGGGTGCGCGGGGGCCGGGGGGAAGGCCGGTTGTCGGCGGGTGGGGCTGTGACGCGGACATCCTTCGACAAGCTCAGGATGAGCGGATCTTTTTTGGCTACGTCTGATTAATCAACCCGCTCATCCTGAGCTTGTCGAAGGACGGGTTTAAGCTGCCTTTGCGGTATCCGCCGGGCCGCCCTTGAGCACGAAGCGCTTGTCGCAATAGCCGCATTCGACAAAGCCGCGTTCGTCAATTTCCAGCCAGACGCGCGGGTGGCCAAGCGCCACGCCGCCGCGGATATCGGAAGCGCCATCGCATTTGACGCGGTGGTGATCGGTAAGGACGGTTTCTGGTGCCTGCATCATGCCGCTGCGGCTAGCAAATCTGCGGCGTTCAGACAATTGCGTTTTGGCGCGTGGTGGTGCAGGCAGCGGGGCATGTCTGCATCTGAAAATCCCGCCCCCGCCATCCGTATCCAAGATCTGGTAAAGCGCTATGCGCCCACCGGAAAGTCAGCCGGCAAGCTGGCGCTCGATGGCGTTAGCTTTGATGTGCCGCAGGGGCAGATCTTTGGACTGCTGGGGCCAAATGGCGCGGGCAAGTCCACGCTGATCAATACCTTGGCCGGCCTTGTCATGAAAACATCGGGCACGGTGGAGATCTGGGGCCACGATATTGACCGCGATGTGCGCAACGCCAAGGCCTCCATCGGGATCGTGCCGCAGGAAATCGTGTTTGATCCGTTCTTCACACCTGCCGAGGTGCTGGAGATTCAGGCGGGCCTTTATGGCGTGCCCAAATCGATGCGGCGCACGATGGAACTGCTGCGCGCGGTACATCTTTCGGACAAGGCCGATGCCTATGCCCGTTCACTTTCGGGCGGGATGAAGCGCCGTCTGCTGATTGCCAAGGCGATGGTCCATGCCCCGCCGGTGCTGGTGCTGGACGAGCCGACCGCAGGCGTGGACGTGGAACTGCGGCGGCAATTGTGGGAACTGGTGGGCGAGATGAACCGTGACGGGGTGACCGTGGTGCTGACCACGCACTACCTTGAGGAAGCCGAAGAGCTGTGTGACCGCATCGCCATCATCAACCATGGCAAGCTGATCGCCAACAAGCCGACGCGCGAACTGGTGGACATGGCGCGTGAAAAAATCGTGGTGCTGACGCTGGACCGCGATGTCGATGTTGCACCGCAACATCCGGTGTTCCTGAAAAGCGTTGCTCTGGGCGAGCGGCAGGTCGAGATCGGCTATGACAAGGACAAGATGAATGCGGGCGAAGTGATGAGCCTGGTGCAGAGGCAGGGCTATGCTATTGTCGATGTTTCGACGCGCGAGGCCGATCTTGAGGATGTTTTCGTGACGCTGACCAGCCAACCCCGATAAATTGGGCGATTACTTGCCCTTTTAAGCTAGAAGCATTTATTCTGACTTGAAATACGGGATATACTTGGTCGTCTCGCGACGCCAGCCCCCTGTATCGCGACGACGAATTTCCGCTTTGCAATGTTTGCATTCTCCAACGAATGCAAACCCTGTCCACTTCACGGACTTGCGCGTCGGTCTATGCCGATTAAACAAGCACATAATTCTTGAGCCGAACATTAGCCCCCCGTTCGAGTACATGTTTTGCAAGCGCTGACAAATACCATGCTACGTTTGCGAATGATAGCTACATCATTGTTAATATGTATTAAAATTAACATGTAATTTTATGCGCGTGATGTTACCAACTATTCCGTTGTCTGCGGTCATGCACTTTTCACTTTTGCCAGAAGCCGCTAGTGGTCCGCCTCTTGCCAATTGCGGACCCATCCTGAGCGCCTACGGATGCAAACGCCAATGTTAATTCGAACGGGCCCCCAACAAGCGGTCTGACGCAAATTGCCTGATGCATGGCAAAAAGGACGGATGGGACAGAGATGGAAACACCGGGGTATGATGTCCTGATAATCGGTTCAGGTGCGGCAGGGCTGACTGCTGCGCTGGTTCTGGCCGAAAAATGCCGCGTGCTGGTGCTGGCCAAGGGCGGGCTGGATGGCGGATCAACCAACTGGGCGCAGGGCGGGATCGCGGCCGTGCTGGATGCGGGCGATACTTTTGATGACCACATCCGCGACACGATGATCGCCGGTGCTGGCCTCAACCGCCGCGAAACCGTGGAATTCGTGGTCGAGAACGCGCCACAGGCGATCCACCGGCTGGAAGAGCTGGGCGTGCCCTTCAACGCCGAGGCGGGATCGCTGCACCTGACGCGCGAGGGCGGGCATTCGCACCGGCGCATCGTGCACGTCGATGATGCTACCGGGGCGGCGGTGCAGAAGGCCTTGCTCAAAGCCGCGCGCGAACATCCCAACGTGACGTTGCTGCCGGGACAGACCTGCATCGACCTGATTACCGGGCGGCATGAGGCGGCGCGCTATTCCGGGTCAGGCCGCGTGTGGGGCGTCTATGCGCTGGACGAGGCGACTGGCAAGGTGGAGGCGCATACGGCCCGCGCAACGATTCTGGCGACCGGCGGAGCGGGGCGCGTCTACCAATTCAGCACGGCACCGCGCGGGGCGACGGGCGATGGCATTGCAATGGCGTGGCGGGCAGGTGCGCGTGTTTCCAACATGGAGATGATGCAGTTCCATCCGACATGCCTGTACCATCTGGAGGTCAAGAATTTTCTGATTACCGAGGCCGTTCGCGGTGAGGGCGGGCGGCTGATCAATCCGCGCACCGGCAAGCGCTTCATGGCGCGTTACGATGCCGAGCGGATGGAACTGGCCCCGCGCGATGTGGTGGCGCGGGCTATCGATGCCGAGATCAAGAAGTTCGGGCTTGATTATGTGCATCTGGATATCAGCCACATGCCAGCGGACTTTGTGCGCGGGCATTTTCCCAACATCTATGAAAAGTTGATCGGGCTTGGGATCGACATGACCACGTCGCCGATCCCGGTGGTGCCTGCGCAGCACTATACTTGCGGCGGTGTGCTGATCGATCTGGACGGGCGGACGGATCTGCCGGGGCTTTATGCCGCCGGGGAATGCACTGAAAGCGGGCTACACGGGGCGAACCGGTTGGCGTCCAACTCGTTGCTGGAATGCTTTGTGTTCGGCGATGCGGTGGCGCGCGATATTCTACGGCGCTGGGAGAGCTTTGACGCCCCTCCGCCGGTTCGGGCGTGGGACGAAAGCCGGGTTACCGATTCCGATGAGGAAGTGGTGATCAAGCAGAACTGGACCGAGATACGCCGGTTCATGTGGAACTATGTGGGGATCGTGCGCACCGACAAGCGGCTGGAACGCGCGGCGCATCGCATCGCCATGCTGTCTGACGAGGTGGCTGATTACTATGGCCACTTCCGCGTGACGACGGACCTGATCGAGCTGCGCAACCTGTTGCAGAGCGCAGAGCTGATCGTGCGTTCGGCGCGCGCGCGGCATGAGAGCCGGGGGTTGCACTATACGCTGGACTATCCGCAGACCGATGCCGAGGCGCGCGATACCGTATTGGTGCCTTGAAGGTTACGCGGCTTCGGCTTCCACGAATTCAGGATAGAACACCGGCGGGCGTGTGGACCACCCGTGGGCCGTGGCGGCGGCTTCGCTGATGGACTGGAGCAGGTGTCGGCGCCGGTCCGGGCGGATCATGGGCAGCGCTGCGGCTCCGCAGAAGGCACCGGGCAACCAGGGCCGGGCCTCTGCACCCAGCAGGCGTTCATAGAGGAAGCGGTAGGCAGAAAAGCCGGTGAGGCGGCCTTGCGCCAGATCGAAGGCGGAGAGGCGGATCAGCGTGCCCATGAAGGGTTCGAGCGAGTCCAGCCCTTCGACGTTGGGAAGCAACTGGCGCAGCAGCGGGATTTCGGCATAGAGCGCGGCCTGCTGGCGGATGGACATGACTTCATCGCCCGTGCGCGCCCAGCGTTTCTGCGCATCGCCCCGGCCCAGCGCAATGTCCAGACTGCGGCGGATGTAACGCTGTTCGCACGCGGCGAAGCTGGCGAATTCGCGCATTTCGGAAATGGTCATGCCGCTTGCGTCGCACCGAGCCATCGTCTTGCCCTCCTGCCGCGTGGGGCAAAGACCCCTTGCGACAGGTGCATGATGGCAGATCGTGGTTAATTCTCCGTAACCATTGCCGCCTGCGTGAACCCTCACGCGGTAGTAACGATCACGAGAAGGCGCTGTAGGCACCGTACAGGCTGGTGAGCGTGAGGATGGTGCCGACCATAATCAGCATGGCCTTGGCCGGGATGTGCTTTGCCGCCCATGCGCCGAAGGGTGCCGCCGCGATACCGCCGATCAGGAAGCCGAGTGTTGCGCCTGCAAGGTCTGCCACGCCGATCTGCCAGATGAACGTGGCCGAGACGGTGAGCGTGAGGAAGAATTCCACCGTATTGACCGTGCCCACCACCTTGCGCGGATCTGCGCCCTGGATCAGCAGGTTGGAGGTGACCACCGGTCCCCAACCCCCGCCGCCGACTGCATCCAGGAAGCCGCCGGCGAGGCCGAGCGGTGCGACGTGCTTGGCCTCCCGGATCCTGGGTGGATAGAGAATGCCGCGCATCAGAAGGTAGACGCCAATGCCGGTGAGGTAGAGCAGCACCCACGGTTTGACCACCGAGGCATCGAGAGAGGTCAGCGCATAGGCTCCCAGAATGCCGCCTGCCATGCCGGGCAGCAGCAGGCGGAAAAACAGCTTCTTGTCGATATTGCCGTGGATCAGGTGGCTTATGCCCGATGTGGCGGTGGTGAAGCATTCGACGATATGCACCCGCTGCGAGGCCAGCGCGGGCGGCACACCCAGCACGCCCACCATCAGCGTATTGGCAATGACGCCAAACGCCATGCCGAGCGCGCCGTCGACCATCTGCGCGGCAAACCCTACCGCGATGAACGGGAAGAGCGCGGCGAAATCGAAACCAGCCAGAAAATCCATCGCGAATCCCACCCCTGTTGCGAGGGGAGGGATAGGCCGATTTAATCTCTACTAAAAAGGAAGAATTTAAACTCTACCATAAAGGGAGAGTTTTTTGCGACGAACTGCTTTTCAGGCCTTACGGCGATAGCGGAAGTACCACACCTCGTGGCCGTAGACCGTGCGAGCCTTGTGTTCGTAGCGCGTTTCGGGCCAGCCACCGGGGCGCACCTGAAAGTCTTTCGCTTCACTCGCCAACCAGTCGAACTGGTGCTTGTGGCGGCGCATCACCATCAGCGCATGGCGCAAATAGACGTCGTGATCGGTGCCGAAGCGGAACTCTCCGCCGGGGCGCAGCTTGGCAGCGATGAGATCGAGCGGGCCATCGTTCATCATGCGGCGTTTGGCATGGCGGGCCTTGGGCCAGGGGTCGGGGTGGAGCAAATAGACGAATGACAGCGCGCCATCGGGGATGCGGCGCAGCACTTCCAGTGCATCGCCGTGATGGATGCGGACGTTGCCGAGCGGGGCGGATGCTCCGTTGTCACCGGAAACGTGCGTCAGAGCCTGCGCCACGCCATTAAGGAAGGGCTCGGCCCCGATGAAGCCGTGATCGGGCAGCATGTCGGCGCGGAAGGCCATATGCTCGCCACCGCCAAAGCCGATTTCGAAGTGTAGCGGGCGAGATTCACCGAACAGTGCCTCTGCCGTGATCGGCCCTTCGGCAGGCATGGAAATCTTGGGCAGCAGATCATCGACCAGGCCCTGCTGGCCCTGCCGCAACGGCTTGCCCTTGGCGCGGCCATAGAGGCGGTTGATCGTGGTGGGATCGCCGGGTTTGTATGCAGTCATAAGGCGGGCCGATGGCAGGACCGACCGCACCCGTCAACGAAAACGGGCACAAACAAAAGCGGCCCGCCGGGGAGGGTGGGCCGCTTCTCAAGGGCGGCAATCGGGGCTGGGAAGGATCAGGCCGCTTCGGTTGCGCTCATGTCATCAGGATCGCGCAGCACGTAGCCGCGGCCCCACACGGTTTCGATGTAGTTCTCACCACCGCAGGCATGGGCAAGCTTCTTGCGCAGCTTGCAGATGAACACGTCGATGATCTTGAGTTCCGGTTCGTCCATCCCGCCATAAAGGTGGTTGAGGAACATTTCCTTGGTCAGCGTGGTGCCCTTGCGCAAGCTGAGCAGTTCCAGCATCGCGTATTCCTTGCCGGTCAGATGCACGCGGGCGCTATCGACTTCGATCGTCTTGGCGTCGAGATTGACCGAAAGCTTGCCGGTGCGGATGACCGACTGCGAATGGCCCTTTGACCGGCGCACCACAGCGTGGATGCGGGCGATCAGCTCTTCGCGGTGGAAGGGCTTGGTCACGTAATCGTCGGCACCGAAGCCGAACGAGCGGACCTTGGAATCCATTTCGGAAATGCCCGAGAGGATCAGGACTGGGGTCTGCACTTTGGCGACGCGCAATTTCTTGAGCACATCGTAGCCGTGCATGTCCGGCAAGTTGAGATCAAGCAGGATGATGTCGTAATCATACAGCTTGCCCAGATCTAGGCCTTCTTCGCCAAGATCGGTTGAATAGACGTTGAAGCCTTCGGTCGTGAGCATAAGCTCGATCGCCTTGGCCGTGGTCGGTTCGTCCTCGATCAGCAGTACACGCATTGATCGCCCCTTGTTTGCCATGCCCCAGTAGGGTT